>CAWUJF010000227.1:0-5657 GCA_963922405.1 uncultured Hyphomicrobiales bacterium
TGCTAGTTTCTGCGCGATCTACAATCCGTAGTTCTTCAGTAAAGTTCTGGAATGCTCAAGAATTGACGCATCCTTCATTGAGAAGCGGGCAAAGAAATCATCACGCGTGAAACTGGAGTTCTGTTGCCTGATTTTCTCAACACATTGCCGGGCCTCTTCATCTTTTCCGTTGTGGCCATAAACAATGGCCGCGATTGCAACGGCGTATGGGTGCAGGTTCGGGGCACGCAATGCCTTTCCTGCCCAGGATAAAGCTGACTCGTTGTCCTTATTGAGAAACGCAGACAAGGCCCGGATGGCAAGCATGGACTGGATCAACGGATCAATGGGGCTTAGACCGATTGCCTTTGTGATATCTTCGGCGCCCCCTTCCCCATTGCACAGAATGGAGTTCAGCAAAGCCTTGTTGTAAAGGGCCGTCGCGTAATTGGGATTGATTTCAGTACTCCGGCTTGTCCATTCCAAAGCGCTTTCCACGTCTCCTTCCAACCACTGGGATCGGCCCTTAACGAGATTGGCAAATGGGTCCATCGGATCAAGCTCCAGAGATTTCTCCGCATGGCGCCTTGCCAGTTCGCGGTGATGTGCTGCATCGGGTGTATAAAGCTGGAAGACTTTCTGGAAATTCGTATAGGAAAGACCGGCATAGGCGCGGCAGAAGTTCTTGTCAGCATCCACAGCGCGCTGAAACATGTTCTGTGCAATCTCAGTGTCACTGGCGTTGAAGCGGTACATATGCCAAAGCCCGCGATGATAGGCTGCCCAGGCATCCAGGTTTTCGGTGGGTACGTTGGCCGCACGGGCAGCTTCCACTGCCTGGATTTTGCTCTCAACAGCCATGACGATGTGGGAGGATATGGTCAGTCTCAACTCAAGAAGGTCCTCCACAGGTCGGTTAAAGCGTTCTGCCCAGACAATCCGATTGTCAGGAATATGCATCAGTTCAACGGTCACAACGCTGGTGTCGTTGTAAAACGAGATCGTGCCTGTCAGCAGATATCGCACACCAAGCAACAGCCCTATTTCGGACAGATCAATTTCCGGGTTCCTGAGACGGAATGAGGATGCCCTTGCTATCACATGGAGCCAGTGGAGATGGCAGAGTTCCACAATGATTTCCTGGGAGACGGCATCTCCCAGCCCGTTATATTTCTCATTCGGTGTGAGCACCTGTAACGGCAAAACTGCAATTGATGGCCTGTCTCCGCTCTTGTTTGTGACCGGTTCATCGGGACCGCTCAATTTGCTGATATCGGAAAGACTGGTCAAATCATCGTTGACGCTGGCAATCTGGCTTACTGCCGGTTCCGGCTCTACCCGGCCCATAAAGCGAAACCCGCGGCCATGGATGGTCTTGATCAGCTTTTGAGCTTTTCCATCGTCACCAATGGCCTGACGCGCAGCCTTCACGCGTGTGTTCAGTGCAGCATCGGAAACGATGCGTCCATCCCAGATTTTTTTGTTGATTTCATCCTTGGTTACCACACGGTCAGAGTTGGAAACCAGCAGTTCGAGGAGTGAATAGACCTGTGGTTCGACTTTCACAACCGCACCATCCAGGCGTAGTTCGTACAATTCCGTATCGATTTCATATCCTGAAAATCTATGAATCATTTTCAAACAACCCGACAAATCCGAGCCAAAACATAGCGAAAACCGAAAATTACGTCCAGTTTTGGTCAAATTCGGCAAATCTTCACAAATCTTCAGATTTTCAACACGTAATCCCTAGGTCTCCTTCAAGCATTGATCCGGAAACGGGCGCATATTCCTTTTCATCAAAACGGCCTTAACCGGTCCGTCCCCAAAAAAGGAATTAATAAAAATGACAAAAGAGCCCCAAAACAACAAATCAGTCCTGCCCCGGATTGGTGGGAACTCCAAGAAAGCCGGTGTGTTGGTCGTCGCCTACATGTTTGCTTACTCGATCCCGGCGCATGCGACCGTTCCTGTTGATCTCAATTCATGGCCAGTTGGTTGGCCCAGTGAAAAACAAATCATCTCCGAGAAGAAGCAAACGCCAAAATACCCCACAAGCCAGAGAAATCTACGCATCAAGATGTTCGATTTCTTTTCCAAACGCAAACCGAGAAACCAGCGCTAATCGCTGGTTTCCTCATCCCCTAGACCAGAAGGAATTTTCAAAATGCTTGATACAGTGAACACAGCCCCCGACTATGCAGCGATAAAGGCAAAGCAGAATGTTGCATGGAGTTCAGGAGACTATTCAAAAATCGGAACCACTTTGCAGATTGTCGGAGAGCAATTGTGCGAAGCAATCGATCTGTCTGCCGGAAGTACCGTGCTTGATATTGCAGCCGGAAACGGAAACTTCACCCTTGCAGCAGCCCGTCGCTTTGCGGATGTAACCTCCACCGATTATGTGCCGGAACTGCTTGAAGCCAGCAAGTTGCGTGCAGAAGCTGAAGGCCATCAGATCGCTTTCCAGAAAGCGGACGCAGAAAACCTGCCCTTCGAGGATAATCTGTTCGACGTGGTAGCCTCCACTTTCGGCATCATGTTTGTGGCAGATCACGACAGAGCCGCCCGTGAAATGGCCAGGGTATGCCGCCCGGGTGGGACAATTGCCATGGCCAACTGGACACCGCAAGGCTTCATCGGCCAGGTGTTCAAGACCATCGGCAAATATGTTCCCCCTGCGCCCGGCATGCGTTCACCTGCCCTTTGGGGTACGTCAGAAGCCTTGAACGACATGTTCGGAGATGAGGTGAACTCGATTGAAATCACATCGCAGTTCTTCAATTTCCGGTACTTCTCTGCCGATCACTTCATGGACTATTTCAAGACCTGGTACGGGCCGGTCCTCAAAGCGTTTGCTGCAGCTGGCGACAGGGCCGATGAATTGGAGGCGGATATGCGTGATCTCCTGAACCGGTTCAACACTGCCACCGATGGCACTTTGATCATTCCATCTGAGTATGTGGAAGTGATCATCCAGAAATAACGCCCCCCGAAAGTCGTGGACCAGCTCGTCTGGTCTGCGGCTTTTCTCTTCTTCCTCAGCTTTGCGAAACATGCCTCTTCAGATCATCAAGAATGGCTTCGGACTGACGACAACCGGCAAGCCCCGGTTTGCAGATGAAGTGTAACTCCTGCGATTGCAGACTCTCCTCTCCTTTAACCGGCAGGCTGATCAGAGCCAGTTCACCGTATGGACCACCGCCCAGGCGGATCAGACAATCAACTTCGTCATCATGCACCATCTGTACATCTGAACTCACAATGAGATCGCGCACATGGGGTTTCAACTCATCATCGTGCATGGGCCATTTTGCAGGCAAGAGGTTTTGAGCCTCTGATGACAACCCCACATTGAACTTCTTGGAATTGATCTTCGGGGCAATCGCTTCGGTTGCAACGGTGAGGTCTTCAAAGATTTTGGAGATGCGTGGCCAGAACGCCTCCCCTTCTGGCGTTAGCAACAGGCCATGGGGCAAACGCCTGAAAAGTTGCACATCCAGTGAGGCTTCCAGCTTTTTCACCTGTTGGCTGATGGCTCCGGGTGTTACGCCGATTTCTGTGGCCGCTGTCTTGAAACTCAAATGCCGGGCCGCCGCTTCAAAAGCGCGCAGCGTGTTCAGTGTGGGAAGGCGGTATGTCATTTCAAATCTCCTGTGCGCACATTTGCATAGAAAATAACCTTTTGAGACTCAGTTTTTCTATGCCTCGACAGTAGTTTTTTTGCGTTGTTTGCACAGCCGCGGAAACGATACCTTCGGGCCTCTAAACCCAAAAGGAAAGTTTTATGAAATTGGAATTCATCAGTTCTCCTCAGGCGCATGACCGAAAGACCGGATACTCCCAGGCCGTTCAGATCTCCGGTCAATGCCGCACCGTTCTTGTGAGCGGCCAGATCCCAGTCCATCCTGACGGTTCTGTGCCTGAGGATTTTTCTAGCCAGGCAGAGCTTGTCTGGGCGAATGTGAAATCGCAACTTGAGGCAGCCCGGATGGGCCTCGAAAATATTGCGAAGGTTACGATCTTTCTGTCTGATCGAAAGTACAGGGCAGAAAACACCAAAGTGAGACAAGAAGTGCTCGGCGCGCACGAACCGGCATTAACCGTCATCATCACCGGAATTTTTGATGAAGCATGGTTGCTCGAAATTGAAGTGGAGGCAGTGGCATGAATGAAACTCATGAAAGATCATTGAGATATAGTGCGGTGGCAGACCGGGGCCGGATATATCTGGCCGTGTTCCGCGAACTCTCCAGCCGGTATGGCGAAGAGGAAGCGATCAGCGTGATGAGGGCCGCAAGCCGTGCCCATGGCCTGGAAGTGGGAGGAGCGATTGCCCATCTGGCACCGGACAATTTTTCCGGCCTGATGGATGCATATTTCCTGGGTCCCGACAATGGGGCCACTTTCAATCCGGAAGTAAAGGAACTCAGCGAAACCTGTCTTGATGTGCATGTGCAGACCTGCCCCTTAAAAGATGGCTGGCTTGAATATGGATGCAGCGAAGATGAAGTCTGCACCTTGCTCAAATGCGCCACCGCCTTTGACGAGGCGGTGTGGGAAGCCTCCGGTTTTGAAGCGGAACTTGAATTCTGGGCACCGGGCAAGACGGGCTGCTGTCGTACGCGATTGACGGCAAAGTCTGAAGGGTAGAAAAAGTATTTGGCGTTTCGGATTTATTTTTTGTGCCAGACAGCACATCGAATTTTTAATCCAGAAGGACGAACAAACTGATTAAAACTCACAAGCTTATACCCATTCTTTTCAGCTCGCTTTTTGTAAGGTCCATAGAGGCTACCAATCGCCCAAAGAAACTTGGTCTTTGGAGTATTATCCGAATAGGTTACGCGAAATTCATCCTGTGCCAAATGCAGCCCTGGCGCCTTCCCATCCCTGCATTCTATTTCCAATAGAAGTTTACCTTTTAGACGCTTTTCAATTTCGTAACGCTCTTTGCCTTTAAACCATTCTGTCTTTGCTGCGTAAGCCGGTTGGCAAAATATCAATACTGCCAATGCAAAAATTGTTTTCTTCAAGTACACTTTCATTTCCCACTTCTTTGCGTTTCTACAAATTAATATTATCAATATTGTTCAAATTTACAAAATATAATTATCCATTTTGATTGGATTTAACTCTAGAAACATTTGAGGAGGCTCTGTTTAATCTTGCTCGCCATCCGATGAGCAATGCAAAAGAAAGCCAAGCAGGCAGGGTGCCAAATCTGAGGGGTAGATAGATATCATTGGTGGCAGCCTCAAATATCCTTGCTGTCACAATATATCTGCAAGCGAAATTCCAAAAGCTGAAGCTCCTGCAACATGCGCTCGGGCATTGAGGTTTCATAGTAGGTTTCGCTTGGTTCCCATGTATCCTTGCCGGCCAGGTCGCGTATGCGGTTCTGCCCTTCCCGGCTACAGACCGGCCAACCGCCAGTGCGGGCACAACTGCCTCTGGGGCCTCCCAGGCACGTTTCCCGCATTTCACAAATCGGATAGCTGCACCACTTCCATGCGCGTTTGTCTGTCTGCAATAATTTAGCCGCGTTAAACAGTCTGATTTGTTTTGGATCTTTTTGTTCAGTCATTTTTGGTTCCTTTGTTAAGTCTTGCTCGTCATCCGGCGAGCAGCTTTGTCAGTTTCCGCTTCCCCTCCGGGAAAGCGTCCGTTCTCAGGCT
>CAWUJF010000228.1:0-5634 GCA_963922405.1 uncultured Hyphomicrobiales bacterium
GCCAAAGCTGAAACGCAGTGCTGACGCAGAAGATCAGATCTCCGAACTGGGGGAGCGCTGGGACATCTGGCGCAAGGAAAAGCAGAACCGGTTAAACGAAACCAGTGAAGCCGGCATCCATTCTGTTGCTATCTTTGACGTGCTGACCCGGCTTTGCCCGGAGGACGCAATCATTTCCTGCGACGTGGGTAACAACACGTATTCATTCGGACGCTATTTTGAAACAAGCGGGCAGCGTGTCTTGATGTCCGGTTATCTCGGCTCCATCGGCTTTGGTTTCCCCGGTGCAATCGGGGCCTGGTCCGCAACTCAGGACTTTGAGGAATATGCAGGCAGAAAAGTGATTTCCATTTCCGGAGACGGTGGCTTCGGGCAGTACCCGATGGATTTCACCACCGCGGTCAAATACGGCATGAACATCACCCATATTCTGTTGAACAACTCACAGCTTGGCAAAATCTCCAAGGAGCAAAAAGCCGGGGAGTGGCCGGTTTGGGAGACGGATCTTCACAACCCATCCTTTGCTGCATTCGCAAGGCTCTGCGGTGGTTACGGAGTGCGCGTGACTGAGACTGGTGATCTGGAAAGTGCAATCAAGGAAGCGCTTGAGTTCGACGGCCCATCACTGGTGGAAATCGTTACAGACGCAGAACTTGTGTAGCAACCTGCACAGTAACTCGCTTGTTATGATGAAAAGCAATCAGTTGCTTTTCATCATTTCATTTGCCGGGTCGTAGCGGCACATTTCGTCAATTTTCGCAGGCACGTCTCGATCAAGCATCCGGATTTGAAGTTCAGCACCATTTTCCACCAGTGCTGCATCCACAAATGCATATGCGATATTTGCCCCGACGCGATATCCGAACCCTGAGGAAGTGACCGTACCGCAGGCCTTGCCTCCTGACATGACACTGTCTCCTGAATGGGCTGGTGCTTCAGCGTCGTCCAAAGTCAACGAAACCAGTTTCCTCCGATCCCCGCTTTTCTGTAACGCCAACAGTCCCTCTTTGCCGACAAACTCCTTGTCGAGTTTCACAAATCTGTCGAGACCGTTTTCCAGCGGATTGAACTCGGTGATGATATCTCCCTTCCAATGAAGGTAACCCTTTTCAAGCCGCATGCTTTCAACCGCACGCAATCCGAAATAGCCAATGCCGTACTCACTTCCAGCTTCCATAAGCAAATCATGAACCAACAAAAGTGCTGAGTTTGGCACATGAATTTCAAAAGCGAGTTCACCGGAAAAACTCACTGACATCACGGGCACACGAACCTGGCCAATTTTCACTTCACGCAGTGAAAGCCAAGGGAAGCTTTCTTTCGACACATCGCTGCGTGGAGCAGCTTTGGCCAGTACTTCTCTTGATTTGGGCCCGGCTAATATCAAAATCGTATGTTCATTGGTAAGGCTTCGAATTTGGATCGAGCCATTTTCCGGTAGATGTTCCTGCAGCCAATCCATGTCATGATATTCTGATGCGGCCGCCGAACCATACCAAACGCGATCTTCAGAAAAGTTTGCGATTGTGGCCTCGCCCTTCAGATTGCCGTCATCATTCAGGAAGTAATTCAAGCCCACTCTTCCGGGCTTACGAGTGACCCTCGAACACATGATTGTATCAAGCCAATCGTGGATACCCTCCCCCGTGATCTCAAAACGATTAAACCCGTTGACCTCGGTCAGCCCAACACCGTTTTGCACCATTTCAATTTCGCGCTTCACCAGTTCAAAGGTGTTGTTGAACTTGAACGAATGTTCTTCTTCAAAGTCAGCGTCAGGTTTGATGTAATCGAGCCGCTCCCATCCGTTAACCGGGGCAAATTCACCACCCGCTGCCTTAAACACAGAATAAAGCGGAGTAACCTTTGCAAGTCGTCCAGCGGGACGGTGTTCATGTGGCATGTGGAAACGGAACTCGTTTTGATAGTCCTCAATCGCCTTGAGCGCTGTGAATTCCTCGGTCGCATAACTGGTGAACCGGCGTGGATCCAGACACCATGTATCATAACATGCCTCGCCATGCGCAATGATCTGCGCAAGCAGCCATCCGTGGCCACCGCCTTCACCCAATCCAGCACGCAATCCGGTAATGCAATAGGCGTTGCGTCTACCCGGAATTTTCCCCACAAGCGGCAGGCCATCAGGTGTGTAGGTTATTGGCCCATTGATGATCGAATGAATGCCGGCGGTTTCCAGACAGGGAAGTCGCCGGATCGCCCCTTCCATAACATCGGTCACGCGATCAAGATCATCAGGGCAAAGCGCCATGGTAAAATCGGGATCGATCCCATCAAGGCCCCATGTCTTGCAGCCCTGTTCATAAAATCCGACGAGCAAACCCTTCTTTTCAGCTCTTTGATAAAAATCATCAGTTGGGCAACGGATCAGCGGTGCGCGAAAATCATCACCCAACGCCTCAATTTCCGGAATGTTATCCGTCAGCATGTATTGATGTTCCATGGAAGCAACAGGATGCTCAACGCCCATCAGTTTTCCGATTTCATTGCAGCGATAGCCACCCGCATTCACAATCTTTTCGCAATGAATATCACCCTTATTGGTGTGCACAATCCAGGTGAAATCTTCCTTCTGGGTGAGATCTTCAACCGATGTGAATCGATAGACTTCAGCACCGGCTTTTCGTGCACGCCGCGCCAGGGCCTGACAAAGTTGGGCAGGATCAATATCCCCGTCCAAGGGATCCCAAAGGGCACCCAATATACCATCAGTAGAAATCAACGGATGACGACGCTTACACTCTTCCGGGTCGAGGATTTCAAACTCAACTCCCATGCCCTTGGCCATGGATTGAAAGTGGTAGTACCCGTCCAGATGATCTTGTTTTGAAGCCAATCGAAGACCACCGGTACCATGATGATAGTTGATAGGATAATCGGGATCGTCTGCCAGTTCCTTATACAAATTGATCGAATGTGTTTTCAGTCCCACCATGGTCTGGTTCGGGCCGAAATTCGTCACCTGTGCAGCCGAATGCCATGTGGTGCCTGAAGTGAGTTCATCACGCTCCACCAACACACAATCTGTAATTCCCTCTTTTGTCAGATGATAAAGCGTGGAACATCCTGCAATTCCACCACCAATAACGACTACATCCGTATGC
Organism: uncultured Hyphomicrobiales bacterium; assembly: GCA_963922405.1. GTDB lineage: Bacteria > Pseudomonadota > Alphaproteobacteria > Rhizobiales > Rhizobiaceae > JAALLB01. Next base: position 3,123 of record CAWUJF010000228.1, read on the forward strand.
GACTTCATAATCTGGTCTCCCGATAATCAAGACGATATGAAACTCGGGTGTTATTGCAGTCAAGAAACCAACCTGAATATGAAGCTTGATTCGGAAAATCAAAATCTAAGAATAATCTAATCAGAATCCTGAATTACTTTAAATCGGTTCGCAAGGAACGGAATAGACCGGTTTACAGTGGGCAACAGCAAATGCTCGAGGCTGTGTTTTAACGTGTCTGCAAAAACCTTTGGAATTTCTCCCATCGTATCCCTTCTTGAATAGATTGACACTGTGCGAGCAAATGCCGGCACCGGAAGTGGAGCAGCGAAGATATCCACATCAGGCTTGAAGGAATTGATTGTCCCCAGGTAAGCAGACGCTGTCGTGATCGCCCAGCCATTGAAATTCTGAACCAGGGAAAAGACCGCATGATTGCTTGTGCACTCAAATTCCTGCGCGGGTACGTTTCTGGTGCGCCGTAGCTGCGCTTCAATCTGACGCCCGATCAGCTGCTCTTGAGAATAGCGAACAAATGGCCGTTGCATTAGTTCCGGCAGTTCAGCTCGAGCCAGTTCCCCATTGGCCGTTACCATCATGAACGGATCTTGCATGACCGCATGCTCTTCAACCCAATCAATGCCAGATGTGTTGTCAGCAGCCACAATGATATCAACGCCACGGCTTGATAGAGCCGCATGACTCTCATGGCTCGCACCGCTCTGCACACTGATTTGGCATTGCGGATACAAAGTCTTTATTGCCTTCAACCAGTTTGGCAGAACAAACTGATCAAGATCTTCAATCACCGCAATACGAATATCCATCTTTGGCGCATGTTTGGCGCTGGAAAGCTCAATCTTGGCCCCGGTCACTTCATCAAGGATGGCCTTTGCCCGCCTTGAAAAGATCTCACCCGCAGCAGTCAGTTGAAAGCGTCGTGCTGAACGTTCGATCAAACGGGCATCCAAAACCTGTTCGAGATTTGAAAGCTGCTGTGAAACAGTGGAAGGGCTTGCCCTCAACCGGTTTGCTGCACCTGCAATTGAGCCCTCTTCAAGAGCTGCCACAAACACTTCCACAGCCCGGAAGGAAAGCCTGCCTGTCTTTGCTTCATTCATCAATTATTCCAAATCATTAAATCGGATTTCATGAATTTTATTTATCAGACTTGTTGTCCCCATTGGCAAGGGTAAAGTTTGTATATCGGAGGGGCGCTGAATGGCTCGAAGGAAATCATCAAGATCTGGCGGTAGAGAGGCTCGTATTGCAGCCCGAACTTCTGCCGTGGCAGAGGTAAATCCCTGTTCCCCGGGCCAGATTGGCGGACAATATAAACCGCTCAGCGACACAGAACTCGAGCAGATCCTCAACACCGCTTACAAGATATTGTCCGACATCGGAATGAGTGAAGTTCCAGAAAGCCTACAGGAACTGGCCCTTTCAAAAGGCGCAACGCTCAACGAACTCGGTCGCACATGTTTTTCGCGCGCAATGATTGAAGACATAATCGACGGTGCAGCCAAGACCGTGACGCTTTACGGTCGCGATCCCAAACACGATCTGGAAATCGGTGGTGAGCGGGTCTATTTCGGCACGGGTGGTGCTGCGGTACAGACGCTGGATATGAATTCAGGTCTGTACCGTCCTTCTACCCTTCAGGATCTGTATGACTTTACTCGCCTTGCTGATCAGCTTGAAAATGTAAGCTGGTTTACAAGATGCTGTGTAGCAACAGACGTTCCGGATATTTTCGATCTGGACTTCAACACTGCCTATGCATTGCTTAGGGGAACAACAAAACCGGTCGGCACCAGTTTTACCCTTGGTTCCAGCGTCGACCATATTGTGGATATGTTTGACATCGCTTTGGGTGGAGAAGGACGCTTTGCTGAGAGGCCGTTTTGCAAAGCACATATTTCACCAATTATCTCCCCCTTGCGCTATGGCGAGGACGCCTACGATGTGGCAGTTGCGTGCATCAGACGAGGCGTTCCAATCAATGCGATTATTGGTGCCCAATCCGGCGCTACCGCACCCGCCGCTCCAGCAGGCGTATTAACGCAGACAATGGCAGAAACCATGGCTGCGCTGGCTATGGTGAACCTGCTGGAACCGGGATATCCGATGATCTTTTCCAATTGGCCATTCGTAATTGATCTGCGAACCGGTGCATTCTGCGGAGGCGGAGGAGAGATTTCGGTGATGAATGCCGCCGTTGGGCAAATGTCAAACTATCTGGGCCTTCCTTCAGGAATTTGCAGCAGCATGAGTGATGCTAAAGCACCAGACGCCCAAATGGGTTCGGAAAAGGCATTGAGTGCGCTTGCAGCAGGCCTATCCGGTGCAAACATGATCTATGAATCTTCAGGCATGATGGCGAGCATTCTGGGAAGTTCATTTGAAGCCTTCGTAATGGACAACGAGATGCTCAGTCATATTCATCGTATGATCCGGGGCATTGAGGTCAATGAAGAAACTCTGGGGTTCGACGCTATTCTGGAAACCGTGACGGGTGAAGGCCATTTTCTGG
>CAWUJF010000229.1:0-5602 GCA_963922405.1 uncultured Hyphomicrobiales bacterium
GAGCCTGTTTGCAGCACTTTTGGGCGCCGTTTTCCTGGGCGAGCGACTTGCAACAATTGGCTATATCGGCTGTGCTTTGATTTTCGCTGCAATTTTGCTGGTCGAGCTGATCCCGAAAGGCGGAACCAAAGACATCGGTGGCGGTGGATCGCAAAAAGCACCGGCCTAACCAAAAACGCCAGCTGGCAAGAGCTGGCGTTTGATCTGGGTACTAAGAAGGTTCTTACTTGGTGGGCAATTCGTAAGTAGAACCATCTGGTCTTTGGATATAGTAACCCTGATTTCCATGTCTGATGCGGTCACCCTGACCGGCATATGTATTACCATGACCGCAGCCGTGACCGGCCAGATAGTTGCCATAGCGATCTACACAAACGCGATGTGATCTTTGCCTATATGCCCGCTGAACTCTTTTCTTTTTATGTTTGCGGACTTTCTTTGTCTTGTAATAACCGTTTCCATACCGGTCATACTTTCTGTAGGCGCCGTAATTGTCATACCGGTCATAGCCATCATAATCATCATAGATTGGCTCATCATAGTCGTTGTAACGGTAATCATGAACGGGTTGATGATATTCGTGACCATATGATTTTTGACGCTTTTTGCGTTTGTGATAATCATACGCTATTGCGCCACCGATAATCGCTCCAGCAATAATTGCCGCACGTTTTTCCTTGCTACCGGCTTCTGAATTATTGGTACCCACAGCGCCTGCAAGCGGTACAGCCAGCGCTAAAACAAGCATGGGTTTTAGAAACAGATTTGATATTGAAACTGTCATTTTCCTATCCTTCAGCTCAAGTACCGTTGTTCATTGATACGATATTAGAAAATGTAAGCTGAATTTTAGGTGAATGTATGATGAGGGATACATTCAGAAAAGCAAAACCAGAGTTCGGCCGATCAAATGACGTCTGTTCCCCTACAGAAAAGCACCCGTTTTCACGGATGCTTTCCTTTCAGGATCTAATAATATTGTCCTGACGCCCCGAGCCGGATGTTTCCGGATTTGGCAACAACGTTACCAAATATGTTCGTAATCGACGAAAAGATTACGTAACGTAACTATAGTACTTGATTTGTCATCAAATTGTCAAGAAATTCCCGGTTTCTGGGATAAACTTATGTTTACTTCGTGCCCTATTAAAAAAGAAGGCGCCCGTGTGAATAACACGGACGCCCTGCAGAGTGGGCCAGCGGCGTACTGACCCGACCCCCCATCAGGTGTCTTAGTATTTGCGGTAATAAATGCGTTTACCGCCATGTCTATGGTGGAATTTGCGATGATGGCGTGCAGATTTCTTGTAATATCTATGACTGCCGTAACCATATCCGTAGTGCTTACGATGAATCCGCTTCTTCCCGTGATAACGGTTGTGGCCATGATATTTGTTATGCTTATAGGCCTTGTAAGCAATTGCTCCACCGATAACAGCACCTGCAATTATTGCCGCACGTTTGGAACTGGCTTCAGCATTTGACACATTGACAGCGGCAAATGCAGGGATGGCCACAGCAAGCATCATAAGAGGTTTAAGCACATAGTCTTTGAACATTTTATTCATTTCTTCACTCCTAGTGAGAAGGTTGGTTTCTTCTGCTTAGAGTGTGATGGTTGTTAAAAGCAGTAACAAACCATTAACCAATCGTGGCTGAATGGAAGCTGAATAAGATGAATGAAAAAGTAACTTGCTAAACCAATGGGTCGCTGAGCATCTCTAAATGTAGCGGTCCCCGTGGGTCCCAGGGGTGTGCTTCTGCCACAGCTTCATCAAGCTCCACGCCCAGCCCGGGTTCCTTGGAAGGAATGACAAAGCCATCCTCCCACTGGATCGGCTTTTTCAGGAGTTCACCATGGAAACCATCCCATTTCTTGATCGACTCAAGAACCAGAAAATTCGGACTACAGGCAGAAAGCTGAGCATTTGCTGCACCAACGATAGGTCCACAATAGCAATGAGGAGCCAGATGAGCGTGATACGTCTCTGCCATGGATGCCGTCTTCTTACCGTCAAGCAACCCGCCGGAACGCCCCAGGTCCAATTGTAATATGGATGCCGCACCCGCCTGCAAAATCTGGGCAAATTCATATCGCGTGCAAAGCCGTTCTCCGGTCGCCACGGGAATTGATGTCTTGCGCGCCACCTCACCCATAACGTTGGGCATATCGGGTGGAACGGGTTCTTCGAACCAGAGCGGATCATAAGGTTCAATTGCTTTTGCAAGCCTGACGGCACCTGAAGGAGAGAATTGGCCATGTGTGCCAAACAAGATGTCTGCTCGCGTACCAACTGCTTCCCGAACTGCCGCACACATGCGGGCAGACAAATCTATATCAATCAGCCTGGGCATGTGCCCATCAAACGCCGTATACGGACCGGCCGGATCAAATTTGATCGCCGTGAAGCCTTCATTGACGGCTTTCAAAGCTGCCTGCGCGGCCAGTTCCGGATCGTTGTAGACGTTTTTCTCTTCCTCTCCCCGGTCAGACGGGTAAACGCTCTCGTCATCCGGTGGATAGAGATAGGTATAGGAACGCAGCCCCTCATGCACACGTCCACCCAACAATTCATAAACCGGCTTGCCAGCTTCCTTGCCAATAATATCCCAACAGGCCATTTCAAGTGCTGAGACACATCCCATCATGGTCACATCGGGCCTTTGAGAAAAGCCCGATGAATATGCCCTTCGCCAAAACGTTTCCACGTGATGAGGATCTTCATTTTCCAGATACCGGGAAAATACGTCTTCAATACAATGCACCATCACATCAGGCGAAAAGGTGGCAGCATAACACTCACCATATCCAACCACATTATTGTTTGTGGTCAGTTTGACGAAAATAAAATAACGCCCACCGGTATGTGGAGGTGGATTGCCAACCACAAATGTTTTCAGCTCTTTGATGTGCATTTTGGCCACCTCACCCAAATTTTGATTGCAACCACTTTGACGATAGACAAAACTCTGTCAAGCAATCAAAAACATGAAAGGCCATTCATGCCCCACTCTTCAATCAAAGCGCTGACATTTGATACAGGCGGAACCATTCTGGACTGGCACACGGGTTTCAAAACCGCTCTCACGGCAGCAGGTAAGAAGCACGGTATTGAACGCGACTGGACCGCAATCACCAATGATTTGAGGAAACACTCCTTAGGCGCAATGCTGAACCTTGGACAACATGAGCCCCCGGCCTATAATTTTGATGGCGCACATCGCTTCACGCTGGAGAAACTCTGCAAAGAACATGATCTGCCATTTACTGAAGAAGACCTGCAGGCAATTGCATATGACGCCGTTCATGGCTTCTCCTGTTGGCCAGATTTTCCCGCTGTTTTGCCCAAACTTCGTGAAAGATACATGGTCTGTTCATTCACAATTCTGAGTTATCGCATCATCATGGATACAGCACGAAAGAACGGCTTATCCTGGGATGCGGTATTCTCCTGCGAAGGCATTGGTAAATACAAGCTATTGCCGGAATCCTATCAAACCGTCGCTCAACACCTTCAGCTTGATGTTTCGCAATGTTGTATGGTCGCCTGCCACAACTTTGACCTGGATGCCGCAAAGGCTGTCGGGTTTAAAACGGCTTTTGTCCGAAGACCTGATGAATGGGGTCCCCCAGGACCTCCAGACCCCGAACCTAATCCTGCTCACGATATCATTGTAGACAGTTTCCCCGAATTAGCAGAAGAACTCGGAGTATAGTCCGGTAATTCACCGGTTTGGGCTAAGTATCGTATTCGTTTCTCAGGTAAACTTTGCTTTATCGCAACCCAATTTACCTTGACCCAAAGTAATGTCCCTGATTCAATTTAAGCAATTGATTCGGGCGGACAATTTCAATGCTGAGTTGCAGGCTTGGTAAATCATTGGGGGGCATTTCAGTTTGTTTGGCAGTCGCAAGCGTGGCTTTGCCGGACCGTTTTCCATTTGGTGTGACACCTTCTTATGCTCAAAACACAAGCTCCTGCTTCGGCCAACCGGTAACGTCCCTCAATCTCCAAAACCCTACTCAATTAACCGGGGGAAGTCCGGTGGCACTTAATGCTCGCCATCGGTACTTCGATGTGGCGGGTGATGGCAATATCGATGCAATCATAGAAATCGTGGGTTTTGCCAATGGTGCATCTTTGAATGTGTTCGACAACGATGCAGCAGGACAGGGAATACAGGTTAACTTCCAACCAGAACTCAACGCCACACTCAATCAGGATAGTGGAGTGGATTTCAGAATTGATTTCGTAGCGAATGGGACCGCAAGTGATCCGGTATTTCTGGATATAGCCATTAACTCCATAGATGTGGATGGGAACGGCACTCCACCGGGAGGCGACCTTAGGGAATATGTTGAATATGAAACCACACTCAACACTTTCGTCTTGAACAACCCCACAGCGCTTTCTGTAAATGCTTCCGGCCCATCTGCCGGCAATCGCATACGATTCGAGTCCACCACCACACAGTTTGCACCTGGAATTGACCCGACCGCCTTACAGAACATTGTCGCCGGATTGTATACTAATATCAGCGGGTTCGGGTTTCGTATTGGGGCATTGCAGGCCGGCGCCACTGGAGGGGGTGCCAACACAAGACTAACCTCACTCGGGTTCTCTTGCCCGGATCAGCAGTTCCAGGATAATGGTGATGAAACACCCCAGAGCAATCCAGCTATTCAAGTGACGAAAGCAGCCGACCTCACTGTCAACGTTCCTGCCGGTCAGGATGTGGTCTACACCTATGAAGTCACCAATACCGGAGATGTGACACTGGACAACGTACAACTTAATGACATTCACGGTGGAACAGGCACCTTCCCTGACCCCGCTTCAGAAACGCTTATAACAGACACTGCACCTGTTGGAGATTCAGTAGATGCAACAGCTTCCGATGGTATCTGGGACCGTCTTGCTCCGGGAGACGTGATCCGCTTTACGTCGACCTACACAGTCACGCAGCAAGACATAGATACGCTTCAGTGATTCAAAAAACGATTTCTCCATTCGGAATTACTGTATATTTTTCAGGGCTTTGAGGATCAAAACTGAATCAAATCCTGACATCTGATTCTAAACCTGTCTTGTCCGTCTGGAGTATCTTACAGGTAATGTTACCTGTGACTTACATCCTGACTTCTAGCAGGGGTTCACATTTCTCAAGGCGGTGCTCTTTTCAAATGCTTGCCCCTTCACAATTCTCGGGGGTCGCTATAAGCTACCTTAATTTGCCCCATATCACGTAGTGACTACACCCGGCATTTTTTGACAAGCAGGTTACCGATTAGATGCAACAAAAAGTAACCAAGTACACTGAAAGCGAACAGGCACAAGTCGAAGAAAGACTTGAAGCAATCTTGAGCTCACCCGGTTTCGAAAACTCGGTGCAAATGTCAAATTTCCTTCGCTTCATCGTTGAGAAAACCTTGCAGGGAAAAACACAAGATCTAAAAGGATACACCATCGGTGTGGATGCGTTGGGACGCCCCGAAGATTTCGATCCGCAAACCGGCCCTTCTGGTCGTGTGATGGCAGGTCGCCTGCGGCAGGCTTTGGTCAATTTTAATCGGGATTGTCCAGGTCCGGGTTCTATCATT
>CAWUJF010000230.1:0-5589 GCA_963922405.1 uncultured Hyphomicrobiales bacterium
GATGAAGTTGCTCTTACTGAGCAGATGAAGAATTTTGCGGATGGGATCCGCGGCAAAGGTCAGCCATTGGTTGGTGCACGTGATGGATTGCAGAGCGTGCGTGTGGTTGAGGCAATCCATAAATCAGCCGCCTCGGGTTCGACCGAACAGATTTTAACAGCATAACTAAAGGAGTGAGACAGATGTCAAAACCTACAATCGGATTTATTGGGCTCGGGCTAATGGGCCGCGCCATGTGCGACCACATGATGGATCAGGGATATGATCTTGTGATCATGGCAAACCGTTCGCGTGAAGCTATTGATGCCGCTGTGGCGCGCGGTGCCACGGAAGTCTCAACTCCAAAGGAAATTGCTGAAAGAAGTGACATTGTTATGCTGTGCGTGGATACTTCTCAGTCCGTCGAGGGTCGCATGTATGGTGATGATGGCGTTATCGCCGGTTTGAGTGAAGGTAAGGTGGTGATTGATTTTGGCACGTCGCTTCCTTCATCCACCACAAAAATTGGCGCGGATGTGGCTGCTGTGGGTGCCAGTTATCTCGATTCCCCCATTGGTCGTACTCCGTCGCATGCCCGTGACGGGTTACTCAATCTGATGTGCTCAGGTGAGCGGGAAGGGTTTGAAAAAGCTGAGGAAATTCTGAAAGTTCTGGGTGAAAACGTATTTTACCTGGGGGATCTTGGTTCAGGACATACGATCAAGCTCATCAATAATTTCTTCGGCATGACAGTTGCCAACGCCATGGCCGAAGCCTTCGCGATGGCGGATAAAATGGGTGTTGAACGCCAGCAACTTTATGATGTTATGTCCTCCGGCCCGCTTCATTCCGGGATGATGGACTTCGTGAAAGCTTATGCGGTTGATAGTGATCCGAGCATGCTTGCCTTCGCAATCAAGAACGCGGCAAAGGATGTGGGATATTATGCCCAGATGTCGAAGGATGCGGGTGCAGATTCGATCATGTCCCAATCAACACTGAAGGCGCTCAAATCCGCAACGGACGATGGAAGCGGGGATGACATGGTTTCGCAGATGTATGACTACTACAAAAAAGCGCTGGGCTGAGGCCTTTAACACCAAGAGTTTTCCATGGCCATACTGACGGCAAAAGCAAATGAAGATAAGCCGATATTAGGCATTATTCTTATGCTCTTTGCGTTCTTTTCTTTCTCTTTGATCGATGTGAACGCAAAGTGGCTTGCCGTCCTTGGTTTACCGGCTCTTCAGCTGGCGTTTATGCGGTATTTGGGCCATTTCCTGATCTCTTTCGGATTGATTGTGCGTGGTGGGGCAGAACTCTCGCGCTTTGGCACTGACCATTGGTTTCTGGTCATTTTGCGTGGGTTCCTGTTGATGATGTCCACGGTCTTCAACTTTATCTCCGTGCAGTATCTGCCGCTGACACTTACCTCCACCATCCTGTTTTCTGCCCCCATTATGATATGTGCACTTTCCTGGCCATTGCTTGGAGAACGCGTCGGGATTTGGCGGTGGACGGCAATCATGGTGGGTTTCTGCGGTATCCTGTTTGCGATACGTCCGTTTGACGATGAGTTTCATTGGGCAGTGCTGCTGTCGCTAAGCGGTGCCTTCTGCTTTGCGCTTTACTCTCTGCTTACGCGCAAACTTTCCGGCGTTGTGGCGAGTGACACTATGCAGTTTTATTCCGGCCTTGTGGGAACTGCGGCTTTGTTGCCGATTGCGGTGGTATTGTGGGAAAATCCTGCAACATCATTTCAGTGGGCACAAATGATCTGTCTTGGTTTCTTCGGGTGGGTTGGACATGAATTTTTGACCCGTGCGCATGGATTTGCACCCGCGAGCATGTTGACACCATACGGATACACTTTCATCATTTATATGACTATCTGGAGCATGCTTGTGTTTGATCATACACCTGATTTCTGGACCATCATCGGTGCCTTGATCGTTGTGGGTGCAGGACTAATCATCTGGTTCCGTGAATTGAAACGGGCGAAGGAACCCTTGGAACAGGAGCCGTTCAATGCTCCATCCTGATCGCATATTTCCAGCAGAACCATCCGTCAGGGCTATTGCTAAGCGACTCTTTCAAGAGGTGGAAACTCTGCCGCTCATTTGTCCTCATGGCCACACCTTGCCGGAATGGTTTTCGGAGAACGAGAACTTTCAGGACCCGGCTCAGCTTCTCATTGTGCCGGATCATTATATCCTAAGAATGCTGGTTTCTCAGGGAATCTCCCTCAATGCATTAGGCCTAATGTCAGCTGACGGTGCGCCCCATGAGGCCGATGGCCGGAAAATCTGGAAGCTTTTTGCGGAGCATTATTATCTGTTTCAATCCACACCCGTTCGTTTCTGGCTTGATCATACGCTTGAAACGCTCTTCGGGGTGGAAACGAAGCTCAACGCGGAGACCGCTGATGCGGTGTATGACAAGATCAGCGATTGCCTGATATCGGATGCCTACAAGCCTCGAACCTTGTTTGAACAGTTCAATATTGAGGTGCTCGCCACAACTGATGCCTGCACAGATACGCTTGTCCATCATGACAAAATCAGTACCAGTGGTTGGGGAGGGAACGTCATTCCGACCTATCGCCCTGATGGTGCAGTTGATCCAGACCATGAAGGCTTTACTGATGCGATTGAGAAACTCGGTGAACTAACCGGAGAAGATGTTTCTTCCTGGCAAGGTTATCTGAATGCGCATCGGGCTCGTCGTGAGTTTTTCAAATCTATGGGTGCAACGGCAACTGACCATGGGCATCCGAGTGCCTTCACTGCCAATTTGAGTGAAGCTCAATGTGTCAGTCTATATGAAAAAGTGCTGGCCAAAAAAACCAGTGCAGAGCAGAGCGAGCTATTTCGTGGGCAAATGCTGACCGAGATGGCAGGCATGAGCGTCGAGGATGGGTTGGTGATGCAGCTTCATCCTGGGTCCTATCGCAACCATAACCAGGATGTGTTTATCAATTTTGGCAGGGACAAAGGGTTCGACATTCCAAAGTCAGCTGATTTTGTCACTAATCTGAAACCACTTCTCGATAGACATGGTATGGATCCGAGGCTGACGCTGGTCCTCTTTACGCTGGATGAGACAACCTATTCGAGAGAGTTAGCCCCGCTGGCTGGCGTTTATCCCAGTCTGAAACTCGGTCCGGCATGGTGGTTCCATGACAGTCCTGCCGGAATGATGCGTTACCGCGAGAGAACAACGGAAACGGCGGGCTTTTACAATACAGCCGGGTTCAATGACGATACGCGGGCCTTTCCTTCCATACCAGCGCGGCATGATCTAGCCCGACGGGTGGATTGTGCTTTCCTTGCAAGACAGGTTGCTGAACATCTTCTGGATGAAGATGAAGCTCATACAATTGCCCGCGAGCTTGCTTATGGATTGGCAAAACGTGCGTATCGCTTGTGAGGTGATTTGATGAGACACACCTGGCGATGGTTTGGTGAACATGATGTGGTGCAGCTTGAGGAGATCGAGCAGGCGGGGGCACAGGGCATCGTTACCGCTCTGCATCATATAGAAAATGGTGCGGTATGGTCTGTCGAGGAAATACAGAGACGTAAGCAGCAGATATCCCGACGTACAAATGGAGAGCCAACCAGGCTCACATGGGATGTGGTTGAAAGCCTGCCTGTATCGGAAGACATCAAGAAACAGGATGCGGACTGGCGCGAGCACATAGAGAACTACAAGCTCAGCCTTGAAAATCTCGCATCCTGCGGGCTGGAAGTTATCTGCTACAACTTCATGCCGATATTGGATTGGACCCGGACTGATCTCAAATGGCGACTTGAAAATGGTGCCACGTGTATGCGATTTGACTATGTGGATTTTGCCGCTTTTGATATTTTTATCTTGCAACGTGAGAATGCGGGCGCGTCTTTTAACGCAAACGTAGTTGAGGAAGCCCGGTCCAGACATGCAGCCATGAGTGAAGCTGATATCAAACAGCTGACACACAACATTGTTGCAGGGTTGCCGGGTGCCAATCAAAACCTCACTTTGGACGACATCAAGGCACTGCTTTCTGCCTATGGGCATATCGATGCGCAAAAGCTGCGGGAAAATCAGTATGCATTTCTGGAGCAGGTGGTTCCGACTGCGGAGAGACTTGGGATCCGGCTTTGTTGCCATCCCGATGCCCCGCCGTTTTCACTTCTCGGCCTGCCAAGGATCATGTCTAACGAGGATGACTACACCAGTTTGCTCGAGGCGGTGGACAGCCCGGCAAATGGTATCACGCTTTGTTCCGGTTCACTCGGTGCGCATGTGGAAAACGACCTACCGGGCATGATGGAGCGGCTGGGTGACCGGGTACATTTTCTGCACCTGAGGAATGTGGCTCTGGATGAATCATCGTCGCCGGGATCGTTTTATGAAAGCGAGCATCTGGATGGCAATACGGATATGGTCGCGCTGATTGATGCCATTCTTGCTGAAGAACAGAAGCGGAAGGCAGAAGGACGCAAGGACTGGAATATTCCCATGCGGCCTGATCACGGGCAGGATATTCTTGACGATCAAAATCGCAAAGCGCAACCGGGCTATCCCGCAGTGGGCCGGTTGAAAGGATTGGCCGAGTTAAGGGGCGTGGAAACCGCTTTGAGCAGCATCAGGTACTCAGCGCCATGACGGTGGGCGTCGATGATTGCCGGAGTGACGAAATCAGCGGTGCCAAAGCTGATTTTGGAGATAGGCGTGCGGGTATCGTCCATTTCGGTGTCGGAGCTTTTCACCGGGCCCATCAGGCTGTTTATACCCATGATGTTCTGGAAAAGAGCGGTGGTGACTGGCGGATCGTGGGTGTCAGTCTGCGTAGCACCGATCTGGCAGATGATCTCAACGAGCAGAACGGTTCATATTCTTTGATGATCCGCGGGAAAGAAGAGAGCAGCCTGAAAATTGTCAAAAGCATCAAATCCGTCATTGCGGCAGTGCGTGGCATGGACGAGATCTATCAATATCTGTCAGCGCCTGAAACAAAGATTGTTAGCATGACTTTGACCGAGAAGGCTTATGGCATTGATCAAAATGGCGCGTTGGATTTGACGCATGAGGCAGTTGCGCATGATCTTTCAAACCCGGACAAGCCTAAGGGCATTATTGGTATTATCACAAAGGGTTTGCAGCTTCGCAAAGAGTTAGGGTTAAACGCGTTTACGGTTCTGTGTTGCGATAACCTCTCTCAAAACGGGGATCTGGTGCGTAGTGGGGTCCTGAGTTTTGCCGATAAAATTGGTGAAACGGAACTGGCAGCATGGATTGCTGACAATGCCACATTCCCCAATACGATGGTTGACCGGATTACACCTGCCACGACAGATGCGTTAGTAGGCGAAATCGAGCGTTCCTTTGGGTTGCGTGATGCTGTGCCAGTGGAAACCGAAGCGTTCAGCCAGTGGGTAATCGAAGACAAATTTGCAGATGGGCGACCCAACTGGGAAGATGTGGGTGTGCTTTTTGTGGATGATGTGAAGCCCTACGAACACGCCAAACTGCGTATTCTCAATGGTTCCCACTCGCTGATTGCCTATGCCGGCTTTTTATGCGGCAAGAAGTATGTGCGTGATGTGATGGCTGACGATTTGT
>CAWUJF010000231.1:0-5582 GCA_963922405.1 uncultured Hyphomicrobiales bacterium
AAATGGTATCGGTGTTGCATTCTTCGGTGTTTCTCCCTTCATGATGTCACTTGGCATGACATCTGTTGGTTTTGGGATCGCACTCTTCCTGACCGGTGGAACGCCTGTATATGGGATGCCAATTCAGTTCGGTGATACGTTCGGTTTTGGGACGCTTTTTGGCATACCGACACCAATATATGTGGCCGGTCTGATTGCGGTCATTTTGTATTTGGTTTTAAACCGCACACCATTCGGCAGACATTTTTACGCTGTTGGTGGCAACATCAAAGCAGCTCAACTTTCAGGTATTAACACGCGCGCCACTCTGTTTTGGACTTACGTTCTCTGTGCCATGCTAGCCGCAATTGCGGGAATGTTACTAACCGCCCGTCTCGACACCGGTGAAGCCAACATTGGTGCTTCAATGCCACTTCAATCAATCGCTGCTTGTGTGATTGCGGGTGTTGCGCTGCGTGGTGGGGTGGGGCGCCTAGAAAATGTTGTGCTTGGTGCACTTTTCATAGGGCTTGTTCAAAATGGGATGAATCTCGCCCGCATCGAATCTTACTTGCAAACTGTAGTTCTCGGCGCGCTTCTGATCCTGGCCGTAATCGCTGATCAGATCCGACTTCGCTACGTCGCATCTCTGAAGGATTGAGGAGGTAAACGTTATGGCCGTCAATATAAACTGCGATATGGGAGAAAGCTTCAGCCTATACAAAATGGGTAACGATGAAGCAGTTATGCCATTTATTACTGAAGCAAATGTTGCGTGTGGTTTTCACGGATCTGACCCCAATCACATGCGCAAAACCGTGCAACTGGCAAAGCAACATGGTGTTAAGGTCGGTGCACATTTCTCTCTACCAGATCTCGCTGGGTTCGGGCGAAGAGAAATGAAAATCGATCGAGATGAAATGGCAAATATTGTCATCTATCAAATCGGTGCTCTGAAAGGATTTCTGGATGCAGAAGGTGTTCAACTCGCTCACTTGAAACCACATGGCGCCCTTTATGGCATGGCTGCAAGACAAGAGCACATAGCACACGCAATATGTGACGCTGCTGAGATCTATAAAGTGCCAGTTTTTGGTTTGGCCGGAACACTTCACGAAGAGATATACTTATCAAGAGGCTGCGAGTTCGTTCCTGAATTCTTTGCCGATCTCAATTATGACGACGATGGAAAACTCATAATCACTCGCGAACATCCTCATCTTGATCCTGAGGAAGTAGGGCAAAAAGCATTACGTGCCGTGAAAGACGGCAAGGTGATTACCACTGGTGGCAAGGAAGTTTCAGTCAAAGCCAACACGGTTTGTATTCACTCAGACACACCCAATGTATTGGAAATCGCTGACAGTGTGAAATCTGCTCTCAGTGAATACCTGCATTCCACACAATGAATAAATCAAAAGGGAGACAGACATGGCAGTAGAAGAGATCAAAGCAATGTTGCCTGGTATGTTTTATCGAAAACCATCACCGGACGAGCCACCCTATAAGAAAGAAGGAGACACGGTTTCCAAGGGTGATGTGATTGGATTAATTGAGGTGATGAAGTCATTTCACGAAGTTCAGTCTGACGTGGAAGGTAAAATCATTGCTTTCAAGGTTGATGATGCTGAGCCCATTACACCTGGTGCGGTACTCGCAGAGGTAGAGACTTAAGTGGTAAGACAATGACAATCTCCAAAATTCTCATTGCCAATCGCGGGGAAATAGCAGTTCGAATAATTCGTGCAGCGCAGGAATTGAATCTGAAAACCGTGCAAGTTTACAGCGAGGCTGATGGTTCTTCACTTGCTGTCCAAATGGCAGATGAAGCCATTGAAATCGGCCCGGCGGCTGCACAGAAATCTTATTTGAATACAGAAAACATTCTTGATGCGGCAAAACGCACAGGAGCTGATGCCATTCATCCGGGATATGGATTTTTGGCTGAAAATGCTGAATTTGCAGATGCGGTTGAAAGAGCTGGTATCATATTCATCGGTCCAACCGGCGATATCATCCGTCGCATGGGTGACAAGGCCGCAGCAAGACAAGCTGCAAAAGAAGCTGGCGTTCCCACCGTTCCTGGCAGTGAAGGGATTTTGGAAGACCTTGAGCAAGCCAAAGTACTCGCGAGTGAAATCGGTTTTCCAGTCATGATCAAAGCAACAGCCGGTGGCGGGGGTCGCGGCATACGGATAGCCAATGATGAACAGGAGTTCGCTACACTGGCACCTCAAGCATCCGCAGAAGCCAAAGCAGCGTTTGGTGATGGCGGATTATATCTGGAAAAAGTAATTGATAATGCGCGGCACATTGAAGTTCAGATTCTTGGCGATGGTGAAAACTTTGTTCATTGTTTTGAACGCGAATGCTCCTTGCAAAGACGCCGGCAAAAGGTCTGGGAAGAAGCACCTTCTGCAGTCCTGGATGATGACACCCGCGCAGCGTTATGCAACTCCGCTGTGGCACTTGCAGCTGCCGTCAATTACCGGGGCGCCGGTACCATAGAATACCTCTATGATGAAACGTCTGGAGCTTTCTACTTTATTGAAATGAACACCCGCATTCAGGTGGAACACCCGATCACCGAATGTATAACTGGGATTGATCTCCTGGCCGAAATGATCAAGGTTTGCGGAGGCTCAAAACTCTCATTTACACAACAAGATATCGAAATGAGAGGCCATTCGATTGAAGTGCGAATTAATGCAGAAGATCCAGCCAATAATTTCATGCCCTTCCCGGGAGAGGTTGGCGATCTAAAAATCCCAGGTGGTCCTGGTGTCCGCTTCGACCACTTTCTTTTTCAAGGATATCAAATCCCACCATATTACGACTCGTTGCTTGGCAAGCTTATCGTTCATGCGGAGAACCGCGAAAAAGCAATAATCCGCTTAAAGCGAGCGGTGTCGGAATTAAGTGTGGGGGATATGAAAACGACTGCACCACTATTCAGTGCCTTAGCAGATGATGAAGAAGTTCAATCAGGTAGCTTCCACACAAAGTGGCTCGAGCCCTGGCTTGAAGAAAACAATAACAAGCTCACTCAACAGGAAGGAGGCTCATCATGACCTCGCGATATACCTTTGGAGGTGATGAGCACATACTCGTGGAAATTGACGAGGAAATGTCGCTTGAAGCCTTCTTCAAATCGCTGTCCATGACGAATGCGGTTAAAGATGCGAGCATTAAAGGCATAACAGAAATCTGTCCTGCTAACGCATCCTATCAGATCAAATTTGATCCGGACATAATTCATCCCGATGATCTGTTGTCAGAACTCAAACGCATGGAAGAAAGCGCTGATCAGAGCGAAGCAAAGCTGAATACGCGTATCATTGAGATTCCGGTTTATTACCAAGACCCCTGGACCACAGAAACACTGATGCGGTTTAGAGACAGACACCAGGATCCAGATTCAACCGATATCGAATTTGCAGCACGCATCAATGGCTATGACAGCGTGGAAGAATTCATCACAGCTCATTCAGGTTCACCCTGGTTTGTGGGCATGGTTGGTTTTGTAGCCGGTCTCCCATTTCTTTATCAAATGGTAGATCGCGAAAGACAAATCCAGGTACCAAAATATTTGCGTCCTCGTACTGACACACCAAAACAAACTGTGGGTTACGGAGGCTCATTTTCATGCATTTACTCAGTTCGCGGAGCGGGCGGGTATCAAATGTTTGGTATCACACCTGTCACCATCTTCGATTCAAGCCAAGAAACCTCATACTTAAAGGACTTCATGGTCTTCTTTAAGCCAGGTGACATTGTCAAATGGAAGCCCATCAATCGTGAAGAGTATGATCAAATACTCTCAGATGTGGAAACGGGCAAATATCAACCAAAAATCCGGGACGTTGTGTTCGACCTCGAAGCCTTCAACCAAGACATCGATGGAACGAATGCTAAACTATTGGAGGCCCTCAATGCCAATTAAAGTAAACAAAGCAGGGCTCGCAACGAGCATTCAGGATCTTGGACGCCCAGGTTACTTTCATCTCGGTATCCCAATTGGTGGCGCCATGGATCGCTATTCGATGAGAGCAGCTAACATGCTGGTCGGAAATGATGAGGGCGCGGCTGGTCTTGAAGCAGTATTCATGGGTCCGGAATTGGAGTTCACTGAAGACACAACCATAGCGATTACCGGTGGAGAACTGCCACCAAAGATTGATGGCGAGACCAAAGATACCTGGACCGCAATACCGGTAAAAGCCGGCCAAACGCTTAGTTTTGATTATCTTCGTCATGGTGCACGAGCATATATCGCGGTTGCTGGTGGCATAGATACGCCTCCATCACTGGGAAGCCGCTCCACTTACGCAATTGGCGCTCTTGGTGGTGTCGATGGGCGAGCTATTCAGGATGGTGATGAACTGCCGATTGGTACTGACTTTAAGTCAGTTAAAGAAGGATTGCATGTGCCGGAAGATCTGCGACGTGGTCCTGGTAATCCTGCAGAGCTTAGAGTTCTACCAGGTCTGTATTGGCATCGGATTACTGATGCAGCAGGTGAGAAATTCTTTGCTGAAACCTGGAAGGTGGCACCAGAAGCTGACCGAATGGGTTACCGCTTTAAGGGTGGAACACCATTGGAGTTCGTAGAACGCGAGCAACCGTTCAGCGCCGGATCTGATCCATCGAATATTACTGATGCGCCCTATGCCTATGGTTCGATCCAGGTTCCAAGTGGGACAGAACCAATTGTTTTGCATCGTGACGCAGTTTCAGGAGGCGGGTTTTTCACACTCGGTACCGTGATTTCTGCTGACATGGATCTGATAGGTCAGCTGCAGCCAAACATTGATACGAACTTCATTAAGGTCAATATGCACACGGCTCTTTCTGCGAGACGTGATCGAGCATCACAGCTGGATAAAATTCGCGAAATACTGGCCTAGTCTGCAAAAGGGGAGACGATAATGACAACACTTACAATTCAACCGAAGACATTTGCACAAAGCCTCTGGCAAACCGACAAGACACTTATTCGTAACCTTACACTTGCCGTACTCGGCAGCATCGCGCTCTGGGTTTCTGCAAAAATCAGTATTCCATTCTGGCCGGTTCCACTTACCATGCAAACCTTTGTTGTATTGATGATTGGTATGGCCTTCGGATCACGTCTGGGTGCCGCCACAGTACTTTTGTATTTGGCGCAGGGCGCTGCTGGTTTACCCGTATTCTCAGGAACACCGGAAAAGGGCCTTGGACTTGCTTATATGATGAGTACAACAGGTGGTTACCTCATAGGATTTGTACTTGCTGCAGCGATCGTTGGTTATCTTGCTGAAAAGGGTTGGGACAGAGGCATATTTAAAACTGCAACAGCCATGTTGATTGGCAATGTGGCGATCTATGTACCTGGTCTTTTATGGCTTGGTGCGATCGTGGGATGGGATAAACCAGTACTTGCGTGGGGTCTTACTCCTTTCATCACCGGTGATATTCTCAAACTCATCCTTGCTGCTTTACTGATGCCAGCTTTATGGAAACTATTTTCAGCCACAAAACGATAGAGCAAGCATTAGAGAAAGACCTCACGAAACCCAGCAAGATTGGATGAGTGAGACATAAAGAACAAAGCGTAGCCCCAA
>CAWUJF010000232.1:0-5575 GCA_963922405.1 uncultured Hyphomicrobiales bacterium
GGCGGCGTTTGAAATGTCCGAAGCTTTCAATGTGCCCGTTAGTGGCCAAAATCATGGTTGGTGCGGTAACCGATCCTGACGGGGTTTTGGCAATCCATTTGCCCTGAGCCTTGTCGATGGAGATTACGGGTGATCTTTCAAAAATACCGATGCGTTTTCCCAAAGCTTCCGCGATACTCCGGATATAAAGGGCCGGCTGCAACATGGCAGTGCCCGGTGTGTAGAGGCCTGACCGGTAGAAGTTGGAACCTGTCAGTGCCTTCATCTCACTGGCATCCAACATCTGGAAAGGTTCGCCCAACTGCTTCAGATGTTCGGCATATTCAACATTGTGTTTGACCGCCTTTTCACCACGCGCGCCATTCACCTTTCCAGCAATTCTGAAGGCTTCCTTGCTGATGTTGAATTCTTCGGCGATTTCCTTGGCAAACTTGATTGCATGGCGGTTGAGCGTAATCTGCTGAAGATCATTTTCCTGTGTCGTGGAATAGTCTGTGGATGTGAGGTCATGCGGCAGATCAATCATGAAACCCGAGTTGCGCCCTGCAGGCCCCTCGGCAACCCGGTTAGCTTCCAGAAGCACAACACGGGCATCCGGCTTCAGCTTTAGCAGGTTCATGGCTGCGGACATTCCGGCAAAGCCCGCGCCAATGACTGCGAAACCTGCATTCACATCAGCTTCGAGCGTCAACGGAGGTCCGGCTTCCGGCAGGATGGAGTTCCATCCTGTGGTTCCGGTGTCTATGGGTAGTTTCGTGACTTCAGCCAAGTCAGTCTATGCTTTCATCAGCGGATTGATCCGTGAGATCGATCCAGATGGTTTTGAGTTCGGTATACTGGTCGTGGGCATGAATGCCGTTGTCGCGTCCACCGAAGCCTGACTGTTTGTATCCACCAAACGGGGTAGAGATATCTCCTTCACCGTAACAGTTCACACTCACCGTTCCTGCCTTGATTTCGCGGGCAGCGCGGATTGCTCTCTTCGCGTTTGAGGTGAAGACACTTGCCGCAAGCCCGTATTCGGTATCGTTGGCAGCAGATATCGCCTCTTCAAATGAGTTGACTGTGATGACGGATAGGACCGGCCCAAAAATTTCATCTGTCGCAAGTTTGTTGCCTTGTTTGACCCCGTCATGGATCGTCGGCTCAACGAAATTGCCTTTGGCCTTACCACCGATCAATGTGTTTACGCCCTTGCCACCTTTGAGATATTTCGACACTTTCTTGCAATGTTCACTGTCAATCATGGCACCGAGCTGGTTGACCGGGTCCAGCGGATCGCCGGTGCGCCAGTATTTGACCCGGGCCAATATCCGCTCCATCAATTCTTCCTTGATATCTGCATGAACAATGAGACGGGAATTGGCTGAGCAGTTCTCACCCATATTCCAGAACGCTGCATTCACCACATGGCCTGCCACGAGATCGATGTCTTCTGCATCGTCGAGCACAACGGCCGGGTTTTTGCCGCCACATTCCAGCACAACCTTTTTAAGGTTGGATTCTGCGGCATATTTCAGGAACAGTCTGCCCGTTTCAGTGGAACCGGTGAAACTCACCATATCCACATCCATATGGCGGCCGAGTGGTTCACCTGTTTCAGGTCCCATGCCGGGTAGCACCTGTAAAACCCCGTTCGGCAGACCTGCCTCTGTGGCGAGTTCAGCCAGGCGCAAAGCGGTCATGGAGGTTTGCTCTGCCGGTTTCACGATGACTGAGTTGCCTGCAGCAAGTGCAGGGCTGATTTTCCAGGCCATCATCAGAAGCGGGAAGTTCCACGGCAGGATTGCCGCCACCACGCCCACGGGCTCACGCACGATCATGGCAATATGATCATCGCTCGAAGGCGCCATCTGATCGTACATTTTGTCGATTGCCTCGGCATGCCATTTGATACAGTGGATTGTTTCAGGAATATCGATTGTCTCACAATCCGTGATCGGCTTGCCGCTATCCACACTTTCCATCACCGCCAGTTCGCGGGCATTGCGGGTTATGAGCTTGCACAATCTGATGAGCACATCCTTTCGGTCTGAAGGATGCATCTTTGACCAACGGCCCTGATCGAATGCTTCGCGTGCTTTTTCCACGCAAAAATCCACGTCCTTGGCGTTGGCGCCATGGATTGTGGCTATTGCCTCTCCGGTTGCCGGATTGATTGTGGGGAATTTCTGCCCGTTGCCAGAGCGGAATTTGCCATCAATAAAAGGAGCTGCTGGATAGACCATATTGGTTGCCAGTGCGGCGTATTCTTCCCGTGTCAGAAGTTCGCTCATTTCGCATCTCCCTTTTGGATATTCTTAATCGTTGTATTCATCACCCGGATTACCTGCTCCAGTGCACGTTTGTCGTCTTTGTTCAGGGGTTGAAGCGGTTTACGGGGTGGGCCTGCCGGAATGCCGCGCAAAGTCAGACCATGTTTGATGCACTGAACAAACTTACCGCCCTGCTCCAACACGCTCATGAGCGGCAGCATGGCACTCATGATTGCCCTGCCCTTGTCGAAGTTTTTCTCAACCGCGCAGGCTTCATACATGGCTATATGTGCTTCAGGTGCGAAGTTTGATCCGGCACATACCCATGATCTTGCACCCCAGGCAAAGAATTCGAGCGCCTGATCATCCATGCCGCATGACAGTTGAATATGTGGATAATCGCGGGCAAGCATGTGGACGCGGTTGATGTCACCGGAACTTTCCTTGATCGCACAGAAGTTCGGGCTTTTACCAAGCATGGAAAGGGTCTCCTCATCCATGTTGACGCTCATCCGGCCGGGATAATTGTAAAGCATCACCGGAAGGTTTGCGGCCCGGTCGATGGCAAGCCCGTGCAAAGCGATTTCCCGCGGCGTGGGGTAAGCGTAAGGCGGTGTGGTAATCAACAATGCATCAGCACCGATTTCCTTTGCTTCCTTCGCATATACAATTGAATCTTCCGTCCGGATTGCACCGGTTCCGATGATGAGTGGCAAGCGATCCTTGATCAGTTCCTTGGCCAGTTTCATCATCGCGATACGCTCATCCATATCTTGCGCGTAATATTCGCCGGTTGTGCCCGCTATGATCAATCCATGCACGCCGGATGAAATCAGATGCTCAATCACATCTGCGAAGCGATCCTTGTTGATTGAAAAATCCTCATTGTGAGGCGTCACTACCGGGGTATAAATTCCCTCAAAACGCATTTTACTACTCTCCTGCCTCCTGCATTCCCAGATCCATATCCAATGGATCGGGACGTACAAATTTCTCTATCCGCCCTCGCGACAATTCCCAGTGCTCCATGGTCAATTCGACGATTGTGGCTGGATCAGCTTTTTCGATCGCCTCAATCATTTGATCATGCTGGTCACAGGCCTCCCAGACCAGCAACCGTTCTTTTGAATTTACGGGCTTGTAAAACATCTGGCTCATGCGGGTGTGGTCAATCAAAAGCCTGTTCAGACTTGGTGACAGATAGGGATTTCCTGCCATGTCCCCCATGATGCGATGGAATTCATGATTGTGCATGGCCATTTCGCGCGTCTCGCTGTTTTCGCTGGCCATGCGGAAACGCTTCTGCGCCATCTTCAACGCTGTGATCTGTCTCTCGTTAGCGTTCTCTGCTGCGAGCCTTGCGATTGCCGCATAAATCATAGGCGCTGACTGAAAAAAGTTACGCATGTTCGGCAGGTCCATGGATGAAACCTTGGCACCGCGGTTTTCCTGCAGATTCAAGTATCCCTCGCCCGCCAGCTTCTGAAACACCTCACGCAGAGGAGTGCGTGACAACTCATATTCATCAGACAGCAGTTTTTCGTCCAACATCGACCCAGGCGCAATGTCCAGCGTCAATATCCGACTGATAAGGTCCGTGTAGCAGGTCTGTTTCTTGGTAACGATCATGATAAAAATACACTTTGTATACGAGATATATAAATTAGATGCCCGCACTTGGCAAGCGCATAATGTGCGGCAGACAAACCGTTGTCAGCTTTTGTTCACTGATCCATGTTTCAATAAAAGTGATGAGCGTTGGGTATTAATTTCAGAATTTTGCTCTAACAATCAAAATGAGTACCGGAGTAAACCCGCCCATGCCCGTTAAAAAGACCAAACATACCAGATCAATCAACCTCGCCCTACAGGGGGGTGGTGCGCATGGGGCTTTCACCTGGGGTGTTCTGGATGCGCTGCTGGAAGATGGTCGGATTGATATTGTGGGCATATCCGGAACCAGCGCCGGCGCCATCAATGCGGCTGTACTGGCTGACGGGCTGCAGAGTGGTGGCACCGAACATGCCAGACAAAAGCTTGCAAGCTTCTGGGAAAAGCTGAGCGAACTTGGTCAATACAGCATGATCCAGAGAACGCCCTTTGACCGGGCGCAGGGTGACTGGAGCCTGGACTTCTCTCCCGGCCGGATGATGTATGACACGTTCACCCGTGCTTTTTCGCCCTATCAGTTTAATCCAATGAATGTGAACCCGCTTCTGGACCTCATCAAAGCTGAGGTGGACTTTGAAAGTGTCAGGGCGTGCTCCAACATTCAGCTGTTTGTCTGTGCAACCAATGTGCGGACCGGAAAGACAACTGTCTTCAAACATCATGAGATCACCGCCGAAGCCATCATGGCATCATCTTGTCTGCCGGAGGTTTATCAGGCGGTGGAGATTGATGGCGAACACTATTGGGATGGCGGGTTTATGGGTAACCCACCGCTTTACCCACTCTTCTATCATACCGATTGCGCTGATGTTCTACTGGTACAAATCAATCCGATTGAGCGGGACGAAGTGCCTCAAACGGCACGCGGCATTCATAACAGGTTGAATGAAATTACCTTCAACGCAACGCTTCTGAGAGAATTGAGAATGGTGGAGTTTGTGACCCGCCTGATCGATCATGACAAGCTTGATCCTGAAACCTATAAACGCGTCAACATGCATTCTGTGGGACCGGCTGAAGAGATGAAGGAACTCTCATCCTCATCCAAGCTCAATCTGGAGCTGGAGTTCCTGCATTATTTGCGGGACCTGGGCCGGGAAAATGCAAAAGACTGGCTGGCAAAGAACTTCCTGTCCATCGGGGAAGATTCCACGCTCAACCTGCGCGAAATGTTCAGCTGATCTCAATCTCAAATGGTGACGACGAAGCCTTACGGTTTGACGAAAAGATTGCCCGGTGTGGAACACAGACACTCGTAGCCGGTTTCGGTGATCAGAAACGGCTCCGTGATTTCCAGCCCACCATCATCCAACCAAAGAGCAGGCATGAAGTGGAACGTCATGCCCGGTTTGAGTTCAGTTTTGTCTCCCCGGCGGAACGACATGGTCCGCTCCCCCCAGTCAGGCGGATAGGATATTCCGATTGCGTATCCAGTGCGGCTGTTTTTCTTGAACCCGTGTTTCTCCAGACAATCATAAAACGCGATTGCAATATCCTCGCATAGATTGCCAGGCTTGGCCTTGCTCAGGCCTGCTGCGGTTGCTTCCAGCACGGCGTTTTCCGCTTCCAGGTATTTCTTTGGCGGATCGCCCAGAAACAGGGTTCTGGATTGCGGACACTGATACCGGCGATAGGCGCCGGCGATTTCA
>CAWUJF010000233.1:0-5570 GCA_963922405.1 uncultured Hyphomicrobiales bacterium
TCTGAATAAAGCGCACCTTCCATTTCCTTTTGCAAATCGAAAAGAGAGCCAGTCGAATAGCTATCTTTTGGCTTTGGTGTGGGATTTGGCACGCGCACCGGAACTGCCTCAACCCTGGGTTCAAATGTAGGCTCACCGATCAATATCCTGGAATTAAACTCTTCCCAATCATAGGAATGAAAAATCGGAAACGCATCAACCGCCACATAATTAAACAAAAGCAAGGGTCGGTTTTGGTCCGATCGATTAGTCGTTGAGCCGTGAAGCGTTCTCACATGATGAATGGATATGGATCCGGCAGCGGCTGTAATCGGGACTGCATCGTCCAAACTGCTTCCCAGGTGTTTTGAGTCAATTCCTCCAACAAAATTACCATTTTGGTGGTGATCGTAAATTTCTCCCCGATGCGACCCCGGCTCTACCATCAAAGGTCCGTTTTCCAGAGTACAATCTTCAAGCATAATTCCAACGGCTAACATGTCATCGTTGGTTTGCGGGTAAAACGCCCAGTCCTGATGCCATTCCACAGCAGCACCACCGGACGGAGGTTTGAAGTTCAGCTTTCCATGATCAAAACGGACGCTGCCACCCAACAGAGTTTTGACAATTTCGATCAAAGGCTCGTATCGCATTGCCCTGTCATAAACTTCAGAAAAGGCCTCAGGATCGATAATTCTTCTAAGTTGAGCTACACCTTCAGCATTCTCGAAAGTATCTAGCAAATCATGCGTCAAAGAACCATTTGCCACCTGCCCCACATAATCTGCAGTTGCAGTGCGAAGTTCTTCGACGAAATCGGCTGGAAAGAGATTTTCAACTAACAGATAACCTTGCGCGTCATATTCCGCTTTCAGCTTGTCCAAATCCAACGTCATTACAACCTCCAAAGTGTTTCCAGCAGGTTTCCATGGTGTTTGAAAATTTGAAAGTTCAGAATGCGACGTGCCTACAATTTCCGCCATACCGCCAATTCATAGCCATCAAGATCTGTGAACTGAAAGCGTTCTCCACCCGGAAATTGAAACAATTCAACAGTTATTAACCCACCAGCTGCCAAAATCTTGTTTATAATACTCTCGGGATCGTTGTGGTAAATCACAACCAATGCCCCACCCGGTTGGACCTTTCCCTGTGTTGTAAAGCCACCTTTCATACGGCCATCGCTGAACTCACAATAATCAGGGCTATAGTCCGTAAATGTCCAGCCAAACACACCCCCATAGAATTCCTTCGACTTTTCAATATCGGAAACGACAAATTCCACGTAATCGAGGCAATTGTCTTCTTGTTGAATTAGTCCTGGCATCGTGTTCATCCTGTTTGACTTTGTCTGAATCAATCGTCCATGATCCGTTTAACCAAATCAAGGAGCGTCTTCATGAAACTTACACTGCATCATGTAAATTTTGCGACCGAAAGTGTTTCGCGCATGGATGAGTTTTATCGAGATATTTTAGGAATGGACACGGAAACCAAAGGATTACCTGTTCGTGAGAAAAACAAGGGTTATCCGGGTGATGTTTCATTCCTGACAGACGGTGACATTCAATTTCACCTTGCAGAAAAGGATCTGGAAGTAGGCTTTCGCACCGGCCATGCAGTAAACCCGGTTGACCGGGGTCACATAGCGTTTCGCACCGATGACATCGAAACGTTCAAGAAACACCTTGAAGCCAACAATGTTTCCTATTCTGATTTCGGTGATATAGCGGTCGCCGGTTGGCATCAACTGTTTTTCTATGACCCCGATGGCAATGTCATAGAGGTGCATCAAGTTGATGATGCGGCAGAAATCTAAGTTGATTTACCGCTGAACAACCTCAGCAAATTTCGTGAAGAAACTCCCCGCCAGCTTTTTCGATGTACTCGTAATAAGCCGGCTTCCCAACTGAGCAAGTTTCCCGCCCACATCAGCTTTCGCTTCATATCTCAAGACGGTATTGCCATCCTGCTCAGCAAGTTCCACGTCTGCACCGCCTTTCGCAAAACCGGCCATGCCACCATTGCCCTCGCCTGTGAGAGAAAATCGCTCTGGCGCTCCGGTCCGATCCAGTTGTACGGTCCCACCAAACTTTGCTTTAACCGGCCCGACTTTAAGTACAACCTTTGCTTCCAATTCCGTGTCTGAGTGTTTTATGATTTCTTCACAGCCAGGAATACACTCCTTGAGTATTTCTGGATCATTCAAACCGGCATAAACGGTGTCCAATGATGCCGGAATTACAATTTCATCCTTCAATTCCATAGCTTTTACCCTTTACAGAAACAGTGATTGGTTTTCTTGTATCTACCATGTTTAAGCGCGCTTGCACCCTGTACTTTAGAAGATTATTGAAAACTGCGATACATAAATACGCATCCCATGGCAATCAGTGCGAACAAAACTAGCTTGAGAAAAGCCTCTGCAGGCATCCGTGAACCCACCAGATTTCCGATCCACATCCCTGCAAAAGCCGGTAGCAGTGTTGTCATGGAGAACATGAATACTTTGGCTGTTACAATACCAATCACCCAAAACCCTGAACTGATCAACGTTCCCGACACGATAAACAAAAGCGCAATCGTTGAACGAAACTCGGCACGCGATTGCCCTATCCCAAGAAGATAGAAAATATAAACCGGTCCATTTATCGAGGTAAGCGCTCCGGTCACTCCGGCAAGAAAGCCCGTCACCAAACCGTAAGCAAATCTCAGATTATCCCGAATTCTTACCTGGTAGCCCGATAAGTTAAAAAGCGAAAATGCAACGACTGCGACACCAAGAATAAAAAGTAAGGTCTGATTATCCAGCGAGGTCAGATACCATGCGCCCGCAGCTACCCCTGGCAAAAGACTTAGCAATATTGGAAATGACGTGCGCAATGCACCGGCAAATCCCCCGGACCCGATCAATTGACCAATATTCGTGATTGGCTGGACCAATGTGGAAAGAACAATTGCCATTTCAACTGGAACGAAAAACGGCAAAAATGACATGGTGAACAGTGGCAATCCGAATCCCAACACGCCTTTGACAAAACCTGCCAGCAGAAAAATTGTATAGATTGCCAGAACGACCGAGAATTCAAACCCAAGCATTATTCAGACTTTTCTCGTTTTTTCCTGCCACCCAAATGAGCGATAAACAACGTTGTCCGCGGTGTGTACTTGTAAGGTTTTTGTTGCCCTGCAGAACGACCAAACAGGCTGCGCCATAGGCTGTAAATAATGAGAAGCACATGAGCCACCATGATGAATGTGAACATGGCCGGCGGACCATAGGATTCAATCAGTGAACCAGCAACAGTCGGGGCAACAACCGCACCAACCGCATAAAAGAAAATCAGAGAAGCACTCATCGCCAGATACTCATCCTGTTTCGCGAAGTCACTCGCGTGAGACGCACAGATAGAGTAAATCGGCAAAGTGGCAAACCCGAAGAGAAAACTTCCCCAAAACACAAAAGGGATCCCGGCAATCTGATCGATTACTTCCAATGAAATAGCTGCGCATATGATAATCGCGAGTACACTAAATCCAATCAAAGTAAGCCTTCGGCTGAAGCGATCTGCGATCATCCCGGCGGGCATCTGGGCCAACAGCCCTCCAACGATAGCCAGCGCCAAAAATACCGCCACTTCCTCGTTGGTAAGGCCTGATTGCTGGGCATAAACGGGTGCCACCATTCTGAACGAGGCATTGGTTAAGCCGACGACTATCACCCCAAGTGCTGCAAGGGGTGAAAGCGTATAAACAAAAAACGGTTTAAAGCTTTGCGTTTTTGGCAAGGCAGGCATTGTTGCCTGAGTAAGTGCCAGTGGTAGTAGAGCAAGACAGGCCAAAACAGCGATTATATTGTATGAGATGTAGTGTGCAGGCGTAAGTCCGGCGATGATAAGCTGAGATAACAGCGTACCGCTCATATCCACCATTCTGTAAATAGAGAAAACAGTGCCACGGTTTTCATTATTGAGTTTCGATTGAAGCCAGCTCTCGATCACGGTGTAGGCACCGGCAACAGCAAACCCCGAACCAATCCGCAATATCATCCAGAACCAGGGTTGTTCATATACCGGATGCAATACAATACCGATTGTCGAGATTGCCGCCATAACAGCAAACGCTCTGGCGTGACCTGCCCTTACCACCAAATAAGGGCTGAGAACGCAGCCCAAAAAAAAGCCTATAAAATGGGCAGAACCCAGATAACCAATTTGCGTAGGCGAGAAATTGAGCACCAACCCCGATAGCGCATCAAGCGGGCCCAACGAACCCGATCCGATCTGTACAAATAATACAGAAACCAGGAGCGCAGACAGTGATATTATAAGCCGCACGGTACCGTGCCTTTATTCATAGAGAGACTGAGCTTGGTTGAGACTCAAGCGAAGCTCACGTTACTCCTATCCCAGTATTTTGCAAGCAATAGTACAAACGCGTTATCGGTGACTTATTTCACCGGTTTATCCGGGCATTTTGGGGAACTTTTTCAGAGAATCATCCATTGGAGTTGTCGGCACAGCGCTATCGCAAAACACATTTACTTGCGGTTGTATCAGCTCCTTTTGATCAAGCGTACCAGCTCTAACCCCGATAACGCCCTCTCTTGACGTGTTTTTCCCGAACACTTGTGACCCACAATTGCTGCAGAACATTTTTGTCAGCGTCGAACCACTGTCTGCAGGATGCTGAAATCCTGATGGGGATCCATTAATCGCCAACGCATCTTCAGGAATGAAAATCATACTGCCATGCACTGATCCGGTTGCCTTTTGACAATCACTGCAATGGCAATTGATAATCATCTTAATATCAGTGTCTGCTTTGTAGGTTATTTCTCCACACAGACACGATCCGCTCAACTCAGTCATAATCTCCTCCCTGCAATCAGTTATTTAATTGAAAAATGCCGGTCCCATCTTCTTGGCAGCTGAGATCAGGTAATCACGCCGTTCCAGCGCTTCTTTCATACTCAGGCGTTGGGTCGGCGCATGAAACGCGATTGAAGCACAATATCTATTGAACTCGTCAGTTACAGGTACAGCAACTGCTATCATTCCCTGCATAAATTCTTCATTGTCTACTGAATAACCCTGTTTTGATATCTGACTCAACTCCTTGAGGAAGTCATCACTATTATCAAACGTATTCGGCGTCAGCGGGTGAAGCGTGAGTCCCTTAACGAATGCCTTTCGAAGAGAGGGCTTCATACTTGCAATGAAGGTTTTTCCACTGGCGGTACAATGAAATGGAACATGACTTCCCACCGGCAATTGTATTCTGAAAGGCCAATCCGTCTCCACCCTGTCGAAGTATTCCATACCATCATCTTTGGGAATTGCCAGGTTGACAGTTTCTCCCACATTCCTTGCCACTTCCAGCAGCACTTGACGCACGGAACTCTGGCTTCTGGCATTAAAAAGTATTCCCGATGCAAGATTTTTCAGTCTTGGACTGGCTTGAAGTCGCTTGCCCTTAATCTCCTGAATTATAAAACCCTCTGCCTCAAGCGTATTGCATAGCCTGTGAATCGTTTGCTTGGGGAGACCAATATGGGCATTGATCTCTGTTGGCGTCATCGGCTTGTCGGA
>CAWUJF010000234.1:0-5562 GCA_963922405.1 uncultured Hyphomicrobiales bacterium
CACTGACTGAAGCTCGAACCAATGTTACTTCAGTCAGTTTCTGATTTATTGAGCGCCGATTTGGCTCTCGATTGCATCAATCGCTGATTGCGCCTGCGCACCATCCGGACCGCCAGCCTGAGCCATATCCGGGCGTCCGCCGCCACCCTTGCCACCAACTTTCTCCGATGCAATGCGAACCAGATCAACGGCATTGAAACGATCTGTCAGGTCTTCAGTAACCCCGACCACGACCCCGGCTTTTCCGTCGTCCGAAATGCCGGCAATCGCGACAACCCCGGAGCCCAGGCTTTGCTTGGCGTCATCAACCAGGCCCTTCAGTTCTTTGGCAGCAATGTTTTCCACCACCTGCCCCATAAATTTGGTGCCGTTTATTTCCTTTGTCTGATCCTGACTTCCACCGGCACCTCCGCCCAGAGCCAGTTGTTTGCGTGCATCTGCAAGCTCGCGCTCCAGTTTCTTACGCTCATCCATCAATTGCGTAACGCGAGCAGCTGCATTTTGCGGCGGCACTTTGAGTACAGCTGAAATATCTTTCACAAGCGCTTCCTGCTCACTCAGATACTGAAGTGCCGCTTCACCTGTGAGCGCTTCAATCCGGCGGACACCGGCAGCAACTGCACTCTCACCCAGCACATGGATCAGTCCGATCTCACCGGTATTGGAAACATGCGTGCCACCGCAAAGCTCTAGAGAATAGGTTTTTCCGGCTTTCTCGCCTCGATTGGCCACACCCATGGAAACCACACGGACCTCATCGCCATACTTCTCGCCGAAGAGCGCCATTGCGCCAAGTTCAATCGCATCATCGACAGCCATAAGCCGTGTCTCAACCGGAGCAGATTGGCGCACAATCTCGTTTGAGATCTCTTCCACCACTGCCATTTCTTCATCCGAAATTGCCTTCTGGTGTGAAAAGTCAAAGCGTAGTCGGTCAGGCCCTACTAGGGAACCTTTCTGAGCCACGTGATCGCCAAGCACTTCACGAAGTGCCTCATGCACAAGGTGTGTAGCTGAGTGATGTGAACGGGAGCCGGCGCGTGCCTGATGGTCAATTTCAAGTTCCACAGCAGTTCCTGTTTCAATGGTACCGCTTGCAACCTCACCCATGTGCACAAACAGTCCCTCACCACGTTTTTTGGTGTCGGTAATTTTGATACTACCACCTTCAAAACGGATTTCGCCGATATCGCCTACCTGACCACCGCTTTCTCCGTAGAAAGGCGTTTGGTTCACAATGATTGAAACTTCCGTGCCGGCGTCCGCGCCGTTCGCTTCTTCACCATTCACCACGATGGCCTGGACAACACCTTCAGCGATTTCTGTGTCATAGCCCAAGAATTCGGTCGCACCGAATTTCTCTCTCAAGGAAAACCAGATCCTATCGTCAGCAGCATCACCCGAACCCGCCCATGCAGCTCTGGCATCTGCTTTCTGCTGTTCCATAGCAGAATTAAACGTTTCCAGATCAACTCCGATCCCACGTCTGCGCAAGGCATCTTGTGTCAGGTCCAGTGGGAAGCCATAAGTGTCGTAAAGTTTGAAGGCAGTGTTGCCATCCAACTCATCACCTTCTGTCATATCGGTTGTCGCTTCATCAAGCAGACTCAGACCACGTTCCAGGGTCTTGCGGAAACGTGTTTCTTCTAAGAGCAATGTTTCTGTTATGAGTGCTTCAGCTCTGACGAGTTCAGGATAAGCAGCTCCCATCTCGTTCTTCAACGCTGGAAACAGCCGATGCATAAGTGGATCCTGCGCGCCTAGCAGGCTCGCATGTCTCATTGCCCGGCGCATGATACGGCGCAGCACATATCCCCGACCCTCATTTGATGGCAGAACGCCATCAGCAATCAGAAAGGAAGAAGCTCTCAAGTGATCCGCTATAACACGGTGGCTGGGTTGTTGATCACCCTCAGCCTTTGTGGAAGTAAGCTCCTCACTGGCACTGATCAGTGCCTTGAACAGATCAATGTCATAGTTGTCATGTTCGCCTTGTAAAACCGCTGCGATACGTTCCAGGCCCATACCAGTATCAATTGACGGTTTGGGAAGATTAATACGCTCCTCAATCGTCACCTGTTCATATTGCATGAAAACCAGGTTCCAGATTTCAATGAAGCGGTCACCATCTTCTTCCGGCGTTCCTGGAGGACCGCCCCAGATATGATCACCATGATCAAAGAATATCTCTGAACAGGGACCACACGGACCCGTATCTCCCATTGCCCAGAAATTATCATTGGTAGGAATGCGAATGATCTTGTCTTCGCTTAAACCAGCAATCTTCTTCCAAAGATCAAATGCCTCGTCATCCGTGTGATAAACCGTCACAAGCATCTTTTCAGCCGGTAGGCCAAACTCCTTGGTTAAAAGCGACCATGCGAAGTTTATGGCATCTTCCTTGAAATAATCGCCGAAGGAAAAATTGCCCAGCATTTCAAAGAATGTGTGATGGCGAGCGGTGTAGCCCACATTGTCCAGATCATTATGCTTACCACCCGCACGAACACACTTTTGCGACGTCGCCGCACGGTTATAGTCACGTGTTTCAAGACCGGTAAAAACATTCTTGAATTGCACCATGCCCGCATTTGTAAACATGAGTGTAGGATCGTTGCGTGGAACGAGCGGGCTTGAATCAATCGCCGCGTGTCCGTTCTTAGAAAAATAATCCAAAAATGCAGAACGAATTTCATTTACGCCAGTCATGTTTCTGTGTCTCACAAGGTGTTTAAAGTTCATGTATGAACGCAACGCGTCCAATATCCGCTACCGTTTACGCGTATACGGGAATGCTGTCCAGTGTTGGTTGGCAACGGTTACAGAAAGAACGAAAAAGGCCGCGGTTTAAACCGCGGCCAGTGATACATAATCCATGAGAAATATGTCCTTGGGGGGATGGGGAATGGACATTGGATTATGTTAAACTTGAAACTAGGGTCGAAGCTGCTTGTTCCAACCCAGCTGAGGTAACTTATCCCTCAGCGGTTTTATCAAGATCGCTTTCCAAAGGTCCTTCTTCAGCGTCCGGCTTCTCGATTTCACCTTCCAAAAGCGTATCGGCAATCAAACCGGCGTTCTGACGAAGTGCAAACTCAATCTCATCCATAATCTCCCTATTTTCCAAAAGGAAAGTCTTGGAGTTTTCACGACCCTGTCCCAGGCGTTGAGAATTGTATGAGAACCAGGCACCGGATTTCTCGACTATTCCAGCCTTCACACCAAGATCGATAAGTTCGCCGGTTTTCGAAACACCCTCGCCATACATGATGTCAAATTCCACCTGCTTGAACGGAGGTGCAAGCTTGTTTTTAACAACCTTGATACGAGTCTGATTACCAACCACTTCATCACGATCCTTAACAGCACCAATACGGCGGATATCAAGACGCACGGATGCATAAAATTTAAGCGCATTACCACCTGTTGTGGTTTCAGGTGAACCAAACATCACGCCAATCTTCATCCGGATCTGGTTGATGAAAATCACCATTGTATTTGAACGTGAAATGGAAGCTGTCAGCTTACGCAGTGCCTGGCTCATCAAACGAGCCTGAAGACCAGGAAGCGAATCACCCATCTCGCCTTCAATTTCAGCCCGTGGTGTAAGTGCCGCAACCGAGTCAATGACCAACACATCCACCGCACCGGAACGCACAAGCGTATCCGCAATTTCGAGAGCTTGTTCACCAGTATCAGGCTGAGAAATCAGAAGATCTTCCAGATTAACACCCAGCTTGCGTGCATAAACAGGATCAAGCGCATGCTCAGCGTCTACGAAAGCACAAATACCATTATTTTTCTGAGCTTCCGCAATTGTATGCAGAGCCATTGTTGTCTTACCGGATGATTCTGGACCGTATATCTCAATAATCCTGCCCTTGGGCAATCCACCTACACCCAATGCGATATCAAGACCCAACGAGCCGGTAGAGACTGTTTCTATCTCAACCACTTGCTCATTCTTACCGAGCTTCATAATTGAGCCTTTACCAAAAGCCCTCTCAATTTGTCCGAGTGCAGCTTCCAGTGCTTTGGATTTATCCACGTTTTTGTCCTCAACAAGTCTCAATGAATTTTGCGCCATCTTTATCACCCTTCCCTTTACTGGGGTATCCCCTTAAAACATGTATCCACGATTTGCAGGTAGTTTGTTCACTTTGTGGTATTTTTATGTACCACTTTTGTTCTCATTTTGCAAGACTGCTAAATAACTGAAATAATTGAGATAAATAAATTTGTTCTTTTATTGTTCTTTTTTGAGCGCTGAAAGAGAACAAAATTTGTGCAATATCTTTGACCTATGTCATCTGCGTTTTGCAATGTTTATGCATGGCTAACAGGATTTAGTGATCAATAGAATCAGAAAGCTGGAGAATCGATTTGACGAATGATGAGGAACTGCTGAGAAGCTGGGTAGAAGCCGAAATGCAGGATAGCCATGATGAAGAAATTGAGATGGAAATAGATGATCTCAAAATCCCGGAAGCGCTTAAGGCACTAAAAGATCTCAAGCAAGGCCCAACCATGCAACGCCAAGTCTACTTCCGTGAATTGTTGCGGCTTCAGGGAGAACTAGTGAAACTCCAGGACTGGGTCCAACATACCGGATACCGTTTGGTAGTTTTGTTCGAAGGCCGAGATGCTGCTGGAAAGGGTGGCGTGATCAAGCGAATAACACAGAGGCTTAATCCACGCATTGCCCGGGTTGTTGCTCTGCCCGCCCCAAGTGACCGGGAAAAATCGCAGTGGTATTTCCAGCGCTATGTACCTCACCTCCCCGGTGGTGGAGAAATGGTCCTGTTTGACCGCTCCTGGTACAACCGGGCGGGTGTTGAGAGAGTGATGGGCTTTGCTGATGAAGATCAGGTCGAGCAGTTTTTCCACGATGTACCTGAATTCGAACGCATGTTGGTTCGTTCAGGCATCAAACTGGTCAAATACTGGTTTTCCATCACCGATCAGGAACAACAATTACGCTTTATGATGCGAATTCATGACCCAATCAGGCAATGGAAGCTTTCCCCAATGGATTTACAGTCACGTATTCGCTGGGAAGACTATACCAAGGTTAAAGAAGAAATGCTCGAGCGCACTAATATTCCTGAAGCTCCTTGGTTTGTCGTCGAAGGTAATGACAAAAAGCGCGCACGACTCAATTGCATCGACCACCTCTTAAGTCAGGTTCCATATGAGGAAGTGCACCACGATCCTATCGAACTACCGGAAAGGATATTCAATCTGGACTACGAGCGTCAGGTATTACCGGGTGAACTATATGTGCCGGAAAAGTACTAATCAGCCTTCGTTAACATTCATCTGGTCGCATTCAGCAACCGGGCTGTTTAGACCGAGTACCAAGCTAGCCAGACCTAAAAAAGCGGTCGGCTTGGAGAACCGGTCGTTTTGAACACAGATCAAATTTGCTTTTCTTTTCTTGGCTTGCATCGGATTAACTCGGGCTTTGTGACATCTAAGCGATGTCGTGATAAGTTTAACTGGTAGCTTAATCCCATATTAATGATGAACAATCAATTAACGCCTGGTAAAACAACGGTCAGG
>CAWUJF010000235.1:0-5555 GCA_963922405.1 uncultured Hyphomicrobiales bacterium
CAAAGTTTGATCTCCGCGTAAACGCATATGGTACCGTAGATGAAACAAACGCCTGCATAGGTTTGGCACGTCTTCATACACAGGATCACAAGAGTTTGGATGATGCACTAGCCCGAATTCAAAACGACCTGTTTGACCTTGGTGCTGACCTGGCAACCCCAGATGATGGAAAACCGCTAGAATATGAACCTTTGCGTGTAACAAAACAACAAGTGGAACGCATTGAAGCCGAAATTGATGAAATCAACGCAAATTTGGATACGTTACGCTCATTCATCCTACCAGGCGGCTCTGCTCTTGCTGCACACCTTCATTTGGCACGGACCGTATCAAGAAGAGCCGAACGTCTGATTGTCGAATTAGCCGCCATAAAGGAAGAAAATGTTTCTCAGGCGGCTTGTTTGTACATGAACAGGCTTTCCGATTTCTTGTTTGTGGCTTCACGTGCCGCTAATAATAACGGAAAAGATGATGTGCTTTGGGTACCCGGCCAAAACCGGTAGTGTCCGCTATCAGATCGGCAAAGGCAGCATAGATGTTCATTCCACTTCATGATCAGAACAAACTGAAATCAATCCGGTTACAGTACGTTACCCTGATCTTGATCGCGTTGAACTGTGTAATTTGGATAATTTCGGCCACTCCTCAATTCATTGATGGCAGTTCCGCAAACTCAATCTACTATTCATACGGATTTGTTCCCGCAGTGGTCAATGACCTGAGATCCTTACCACCGGAGGTAGTCGTACTACCCGAATCCGCATCTTATGTTTCATATGCCTTCTTCCACGTGGATTTCATGCATCTGGCTGGAAACATGCTGTTTTTGTGGGTGTTCGGCGATAATGTGGAAGACGCAACGGGCCATCTGAAATTCCTGATCTTCTTCATACTTTGTGCAATCGCTGGTGCAATTGCACATCGTCTGGCATTACCAGAGTCAGAAGCACCACTTATCGGCGCATCTGGAGCGGCAGCAGGTGTAGTTGGCGCATATCTGGTGTTACATCCGAAGGTAAAAATTTGGGTTCTGGCACTGGGCAGAATCCCGCTTCGCCTATCAGCTTTTTGGCTTCTGGGAGCATGGATTATCTTTCAGGTCTACAGTCTGATCGCAGATACAGGCTCTCAGGTTTCATTTGCTTCTCATGTGGGTGGCTTTGTCGCAGGTGTTGTTTTGATTGTATTTTTGCGCAAACGAGGCATTGCCCTTTGGGACCAGGATCTGGATGAGAAAAACGTGGCTGAAGCAGTCGCTGAAACAGTTCCCACAGACGAACAACAAAACCCTGAACGATGGGGACGAGATGCAAAACAATAATGTATCAAAACAAGTACTAAAAACTTGACGTAAGCGTCACAGAACTATACGCATTTAGACATGAAAATTCCTGCGAAAATTTCATATATGCAGGAGTACAAATTTCACTCATTTCATAGAAATGCGAACAGTCACCGAAAGGTAATAACATGAAGATTGTTGTACCCGTTAAACGGGTTGTCGATTACAACGTCAAAATCCGTGTGAAATCGGACGGATCAGGTGTTGAACTTGCAAATGTAAAAATGTCCATGAACCCGTTTGACGAGATTTCTGTCGAACAGGCCATCCGTCTAAAAGAAGCCGGTGGTGCTGATGAAATCATCGCCGTTTCCGTGGGTCCACAACAAGCTCAGGAAACAATCCGCACAGCGCTTGCCATGGGTGCAGACCGTGGCATTCTCGTAAAAACTGATGACCTGGTAGAGCCGCTTGCTGTGGCAAAAATCCTTAAGGGCATTGTGGAAGAAGAAAACCCTGGTCTTGTCATTCTTGGCAAGCAGGCGATTGACGATGACTCTAACCAAACAGGCCAGATGCTTTCTGCCCTTCTGGGCTGGAGCCAGGCCACATTTGCAAACTCCATGGAAATCAAAGGTGACATTGCAGAGGTTACACGTGAAGTGGATGGCGGACTTCAAACTGTTGAAGTAAAAATGCCGACAATTGTCACAACTGACTTGCGTTTGAATGAGCCTCGTTATGCTTCTCTGCCAAACATTATGAAAGCTAAGAAGAAGCCTCTGGATGAAAAATCACCAGCAGACTACGGCGTTGACACAGCTCCGCGACTGAAAGTCACTAACACAACTGAACCACCGGCACGCCAGGCGGGTGTTGTACTTGGTTCAGTAGAAGAACTGGTCGACAAGCTTAAAAACGAAGCTGGCGTTCTAAACTAAACTCAGGGAAGGTAAAATAATATGGCTACTCTATTAATTGCTGATCATGACAACGCTTCCTTGAGCGATCAAACAGCAAAAGCAATGACTGCTGCGGCAGAAATTGGTGGCGATGTCCACGTGCTCGTTGCTGGTAAAGGTTGCGATGCTGCAGCACAAGAAGCAGCAAAACTCAGTGGTGTTTCAAAAGTTCTCGTGGCTGACGCAGATCATTACGAGCACCAACTGGCTGAACCAACAGCTGATCTAATTGTATCAATGGCTGATGGTTATGACACAATCATGTCTGCAGCCACCACATCCGGCAAAAACATCATGCCTCGCGTGGCAGCACTTCTGGATGTAATGCAGGTCTCTGATATCACAGCTGTACATTCAGCTGACACATTCGAGCGCCCGATCTATGCCGGTAACGCTTTACAAACTGTTCAGGCAACCGATGCGAAGAAAGTGATTACAGTAAGAACTGCTGGTTTTGCTTCCGCAGATATGGGCGGTTCAGCTTCCGTTGAAGCGGCCACAGCTGCTGCAGACCCTGGCCTGTCAAAATTCGCAGGCGAGAAAATCGTAGAAAGCGATCGTCCGGAGCTTACTTCCGCCAAGATCATTATTTCTGGTGGTCGCGCACTTGGATCTTCCGAGAAATTTGAAGAAGTTATACTGCCAGTCGCAGACAAGCTTGGCGCTGCTGTTGGTGCGTCCCGTGCTGCAGTTGATGCAGGTTATGCTCCAAACGACTGGCAAGTTGGACAAACCGGTAAGGTTGTTGCTCCGGATCTTTATATTGCTGCAGGTATTTCAGGCGCAATTCAGCACTTGGCTGGTATGAAAGATTCGAAAATCATTGTTGCAATCAACAAAGACGAAGAAGCACCGATCTTCCAGGTTTCAGACTACGGATTAGTAGCGGATCTTTTTGATGTGCTGCCGGAGCTCGAAAAGGCTCTTTAATCTGATCAAACTGAAATTGAATAGCCGCTCTGACATTCAGGGCGGCTTTTTTGTGACTCTTCTAGCTTGTCAACCTGTCGGCAACAGCTTTGATTTGCTCCGGGCTCACACCACAACAACCGCCCACAATATTAGCGCCGTTCCTCACCCACGCTTCTGCATTATCGGCATAAACCTCTGGTGAAATTTGATCCACAAACACCCATTTCGGCCGCTCCCAATACCCTGCATTCGGGTAGATGCCGACAGGGCCGTCAAATTTCTCTGACAGGCTGGCAACGGTCTTTCCGGCAATGCTGAACTCAGAATGCATGACCAGCAATGTCTGACAGCCCGCATTTGTCAGCTTATCAATAGCTTCTCCAAAATCCGCAAAGGATTTAGCAGTTTCCTTGTGATCATGGCTTTCTTCAACACCAAACATGATTTCCCCAGTCTCCCTGTCTTCCAGGCAGGAGATTGCAGTCCATACGGGAATTTCCAGATGTCCTGTTGCTTCAACTGCAGCCAATACATGATCCAACGGAGAGGCGAGCGTTTCCAGCAAAATGAGATCCACACCACAATCAACAAGTAAATCTGCCTGCTCCTTGAACGATGGAAACAATACTTCGGCAGAACCATCACTCCACGTGTCATAAGTGGAAACAGAACCGGCAATGCAAATCTGCTCTTTTCTTGAATGTTGGTCCCTTGCATTAAACGCAAGCTCTACCGCAAGCCGGTTCCACGGTTCAACTTTCTCAGCATAACCAGCCCGGCGAAGCGGTAATGGTGGCGTAGAATAAGTATTGGCGGTGATCACATCGGCGCCTGCGTCCATGTAAAGCGCGTGAACCTTTTGAACAAGCTCCGGGTTAGTCTCCATAGCAAGACCGCACCACATATCCTGATCCATGGTGACGCCGAGTTTTTCAAGTTCGCTACCCGTACCGCCATCCAGAACAACCACTTGCCCCTTGCTGAGCTTATTTTCTACAGCTTGAATTGGCTTCATTAAATTTCTCAAATCATATGTCTTGTAACAATCAATCAAACAAAAAAGCCGCGGACAATGTCCACGGCTTTCACACTGCTTTTGAGATTACATTAGCTTCCGGAAGCGATCCAACCTTTCCAGGTTGATTCATTGTCCCTGAGCCACTGATCAACAACCTCTTCCATGTCCTTACCATCCACATCAATAGCCAGGATCATCGGCGCTTGTTCAGCATTGGTCAGACGGAAGTTCTGAAGAAGCTTCAACATCTTCGGATTTTCTTCAACAAACTTAGGGTTTGCATAATTGAAGGTCACATCTTCTGCCCAACCTGTAGCCGGCCACTTCTCATCAGAGTGCGCTGGCAGCTCGATTTTGACCAGATCAAGAGATGCGTGGATCCAATGCGGTTCCCAGGCATATGCAATAAATGGTTCTTTACGCTTGTATGCGGCCTGCATTTCAGCCCAATGTGCTGCTTCAGAACCCAGCTCAACCGGAGCATAGTTCAGGCCTAGCAATTCCATACGCTTGGTATCTTCACACTGCCATGCAGCTACTGGGCAACCCAGGATGCGACCTTTGTCACCACTTTCCAAGGTCTTGAACAAAGCGGCATGTTTATTCATGTCTTTCCAGGACTTCAGATCAGGCGCCTTCGCTCCATCACCTTCAACCAGATAACGAGGCACATAATAGCTGGAAACACCGATAACACCTGCATCAGCGATTTTCAGCATCGAACCATCACCGCCAAACTCCTTGACGTATTTCTGGATTGTTGTGGAATAAGATGGCCAAAGCTCACATCCATAGTCCAAATCACCTGAACGGATTGCTTCGTCCCGTCCTGGTCCTGATGGCATGGTGATGCGCTTCACTTTATATCCCAGCTCACGCTCGGCTATTTGGTGGACGATTTCGCACATTACTGCTCCACCGGTCCAGTCATTAACAGCGGATTTCAAAACTCCGCCGGCAAAGGCTGGCGCAGTGAAAGACATGCTCAAACCTAGCACACCCGCTCCTGCAATCGCAGATATGGTTTTGTTGATTTTCATGGTTTTTCTCTCCCTTAAAACCTAATTGATTTCCATTCCAATCGGGAAAAACTGGATCCCTCATCCAGAATTTACCGAATTTAAACACCAGAATTATGATTTGTCGATCCTTATTCCCGATTGTTTGATCACAAACCTAACGCTCTTCTTTGATTCTTGGTCCAACCCTGGGTTAGCCGGTCTAGCATAATGGTCAGCAATACGATGCCGATACCAGCTGCAAGGCCTTTACCCATATTGGCCACGTTCATCGCATCAAACACTTCTTTACCGAGACCAAGACCCGCCACAAGCGGCGTAATGGCCTGCATTGCCAATGCCATAACCACCGACTGGTTCAG
>CAWUJF010000236.1:0-5519 GCA_963922405.1 uncultured Hyphomicrobiales bacterium
GCCCTGCGGCGTTGCGGATAAACTTCTCGTATACCGGTTCCCAGAAGGATTCAGGCCACATGAAGGTCTTGTAGTAGAAACCTGCTGTGAGGAAATTCCCGAATAACTGGTTCACAGAAAGATAGTCGTATTTCAGTGACGGGGATCGGTTCTGACTTTGCGCTTCAAGACCATGATACAGCTCCGCTATTGTGGCGCGAGTGTTTGGTTCACGGCGCGCACCAGAGCGTAATTCTACAATGGCATTTGGTTCATGGCTATCAGCTGAAAGGCAGCCACGTGGACGGTGATATTTAAACGATCTGCCCATTAGATGCACATCATTGGCGAGCAGGGCGGAAGCCAGTGTATCGCCTTCGAACCCGCCAAACTGCTTACCGTCAAACGTGAAGGTCAGTGGCTTTGAGCGGTCGATCATTCCCCCGTTGGAGAGGCGGTTTTTCTGTGTCATCGCTTCGCCTTTCGAGGAATATTCAATTTGTCTTGCGGTCCACCTGTGCTGTGAATCTCATGGGTCAATGTGTTGCGCACAACCTTTACCCACCTTCTACAACCACCGGTGTGGTGCCACCATTCCGTGTGCCAACCCTTAGGATTGTCGCGCAGATAAACGTAATCGAAAAACGCTTCTTCGGACGCATTTTCCTTTGGCCTTACCTTTGTGGCATCACCCTGATACTGGAATTCTGCTTCATCGCGTTCGCCACACCAGGGGCATCTAATTCTATGCATAAGTTACCCCCTACTGGATCCACGGATTAGGACCAACGCCCTTTTCATCAATCATGCGGCCCTCACGGAAGCGCTCGATTGTAAAGTCTTCATTGAGTTTGTGCGGCCTGTCCTGCGCGATCGTATGGGCAAAACACCAACCTGATGCGGGTGTCGCCTTGAACCCGCCATAGCACCATCCCCCGTTGAGGTAGAGACCATCAATGCCTGTCTTGCAGATGAAAGGAGAACCGTCGAAGGACATGTCCATGATGCCACCCCAATGACGCAACATCCGCACGCGGCCAATCGCTGGCATGATCGCCATGCCGCCCGCCATTACATGTTCCATCATGGGCAGGTTGCCACGCTGGGCGTATGAATTGTAACCGTCCAGATCACCGCCATAAACAAGGCCACCCTTGTCTGACTGGCTGATATAGAAATGCCCGGCTCCGAAGGTGACCACCGTATCGATCAGGGGCTTAATGCCTTCTGATACAAAGGCTTGAAGAACGTGGCTTTCAACCGGCAGATCGTTGATCCCGGCTAAGCTTGCAACCTGGGTTGTGTGCCCGGCAACCGCCATGCCCACTTTCTTTGCCTTGAAGGAACCACGGGTTGTATCAACGCCAACCACTTTGCCGCCTTCATGACGGATATTGGTCACTTCGCAATTCTGGATAATGTCCACGCCACGCATATCGGCACCACGGGCATAACCCCAGGCAACCGCGTCATGTCTCACCGTTCCGCCACGGCGTTGCATCAGGCCACCCTGGATCGGGAAGCGAGCGTTCTTGAAATCCAGAATTGGAACGATTTCCTTGAGCTCTTCCGGACCCAGCAATTCTGCATCAATGCCTGCCATTCGCATGGCATTACCACGGCGGGCAAAGGCATCACGTTGCGGGTCTGAGTGGAACAGATTGATCACACCACGCTGGGAAACCATGGCATTGAAGTTGAAGTCCTGCTCCAGTCCTTCCCAAAGCTGCATCGACTTTTCGTAGAAATGCGTGTTGGGCGGCAGCATGTAGTTGGAGCGGACAATCGTGGTATTCCGCCCCACATTACCACCACCGATCCAGCCTTTTTCAAGAACTGCCACATTTGTGATGCCATGTTCCTTTGCCAGATAATAAGCCGTGGAAAGCCCATGGCCACCGCCACCGATGATGATCACATCATATTCCGGTTTGGGTTCGGGATCACGCCAATGGCGGGTCCAACCCTTGTGTCCGGTCAAACCCTGCCAAAGAACAGAAAGAGCGGAATACTTCATGGTTTGTCAATTAACTCCAGGGGTAAGGACTGTTTGAAACCGGATGGAGTTTGCCTTCAGCGAAACGGGAGAAGCGGAAGGGTTCCAGCAATTCCTGTTTTTGACCGAGAACTTCATCCGCAATCAGATGTCCGACACCAATCATTTTCCAACCATGGTTTGAATCTGCAATCACTGCAACATTTTCTTTGAAATGATCGAAGACGGGGAAAGAATCCGGTGTAAAACATCCGATACCGCCGGAAGCTTCCTTATGATATTTCGGCATTGTGCCCTCAAAGCGCTTCTGGCAGTGCGCCAGCGCAGATACCCACATATGGGCAAACTCGGCTGAAGCCACAAATTCCGGGCTGGAAGGACCATAAGGGTCAATAGCCACTTCATCCACCGGTGTTTCCACCTTGTAAGGAGAGGCACCGCCCTGGACACCACCGAAGTGCCAGTCAGGCTTATAATAAATGCCCCACATTTCATCGGTGATCTTGGAACCGTCCACGGTTGAATAAAGTGGTGCGTCAGTATCCACATGGATGACCGGCGGCATTTCACCGTCATTATCCATCATCATTTCAGGGTCAACCTGGAGAACGCCTTCTTCCAGCTGCCAGAAGCGCCACATGTCGACGCCATCATGAGTTTCGCCGTTCAAATCTTTCAGCGTGATCTGCTTTGGCATGTCGAGCATGTCCCAGAAATCACGAACCCAAGGACCAGCACCCACGATCACCTGATCGCACTGGATGTTACCTTTGTCTGTTTCCACTGCACTCACCGCACCTGAGCCGTTTTCAGAAATAAATCCTTTTACAGTGACACCGGTGATGATCCGGACACCCAGAGCTTCAACCTTGTCAGCAAGGGCATACATGGTCTTGGTCTGGTTTGAATAACCGCCACGCTTTTCATGCAGGATGGAGGTGATATTTTTGGCCTGCCAGTCATCGAAAATTCCGCGCATATAGTGCGTGCATTTCTGCTCCCCTTCGATGAACTCGCTTTCATATCCGATTGCCTGCTGTTGCTCGTAAATGGAAGCCACATCTTCGTGCATGGATTCAGAAGAAATCTGCATGTAGCCGACCGGATGATAGGAAAGACCTTCAGGATCGCTTTCCCAGATATCCACTGAGTGTGCCATCAGTTTGCGCATGGCTGGCTGGAAATAGTTGTTGCGAACCACCCCGCAGGCAACGCCGGATGCACCGGAAGCAATGCCTGATTTTTCAAGCACAACGATGTCTTCACCA
The DNA here is from genome assembly GCA_963922405.1 of uncultured Hyphomicrobiales bacterium. Taxonomy (GTDB): domain Bacteria; phylum Pseudomonadota; class Alphaproteobacteria; order Rhizobiales; family Rhizobiaceae; genus JAALLB01. Next base: position 3,244 of record CAWUJF010000236.1, read on the forward strand.
GATCCCTTGCCGGTTTCTTTCAAACGGGATGCCAAGCGCCAAGCGCTGGACAGGCCATGGATGCCGGCACCGATGATGACGTATTTCGAACTTTCTGGAAATGCCATGTCTTAATCCTCCAATAGATTGCGACATTTTGCGCCGGAATGACTTCGTTAAAAACTAATTTCTGGACATTTTTTATTACAGATGAGACATTCGGCGGATTATCAATACCGCTCAATATACCAATACTATACCAATATGTACCAATTTGGCTTTGTTCTGATCCCCGGATTTTCGATGGTGGCGTTTTCCTGTTCCATTGATGCGTTACGGGCCACGAATGATATCGTGGGCAAACAGAACTACAGCTGGCAGACACTTTCACCCGATGGCAGCGGCGTCTTCTCGTCAACGCAGATACAGCTTGCCACAATCCCGCTTCATGACGCGAACGATCTGGACATGATTGTCATTTGTGGTGGTGACCGGTCTCACTCCTACTCCAATGTTGTCTTGACCAACTGGCTTCACAACATGGCAAAGAATGGCAAGCGCATCGGGTCTATTTCAGATGGTGCATTTGTTGTTGCAGATACGGGTCTTTTCGACAAGGTTGCCTCGACCATTCACTGGAAGTGTTATGACGCCTATCGCGAGCGGTTCCCAAAACTTAACATCCGGCCTTCCATTCTGGAGATTTCCGAGAAACGGTTTTCCTGTGCCGGAGGTACTTCAAGTCTTGATTTGATGCTTCACTTCATCAGCGAGAACCATGGCCCGGAAATTGCCGGACAGGTGGCGGATAATTATTTCCACGATTTTATTCGCGACAGTTCTCGTGAACAACATATGACCAATGCCTTCAGGCTTGCCAATAAAAACCCGAAGCTTGCAGAAGCCCTGTTGCTGATGGAAGAAAATCTGGAAACACCCCTTTCGATTTTCCAGCTGGCTGAGAAACTCCAACTTTCCCGCAGGCAACTTGACCGCATCTTTGCCCGGTATCTTCAGAATACTCCGCAGAAACTCTATCGCGACCTACGCCTTACACGGGCAAGCGGTTTGCTGCTACAAACGGGCATGAGCGTATCTGAAGTGGCAGTAGGTTGCGGGTTTCAATCAGCCTCCCATATGGGCAAGTATTTTTTCGAACGGTTTGGTCAGACACCAGGTGAATATCGACGGCAAAAAAATCTGGCGTAATTCCTGATCCAGAATTCTCTTGACCCTGTGACTGCTTTCATGCCCGATGCGAAAATGAATACGAGTTCTTCTGAGGCGCTAAGACGGCGCGGCATGTTTTTCATCTTCTTTGGCGCTTCCGTTTGGGGATTGTTCTGGTTGCCGATGCATCATTTTGATGAGCAGGGTTTGTCTGCTCTATGGTCTGTAGCGGCCATCAACATTGCTGCATCATTGATTGCTATTCCAGTTGCCATCTGGAAACGGGAGTTCATCTTGAAGGACGCCCGGTGGATCATCATCATCGGGCTCGGCATGGGTTTTTCAAATGTATTCTACTTTGCAAGCCTCACCCTGACCGATGTGGTGCGTGCTGTTTTTTTGTTTTACTTGCTGCCAATCTGGGCGACCGTATTTTCAAAGCTGATTTACAACATCCCGATTGGTCCGGCCCGGATTGTTGCTCTGATCTTTGCGATCGTCGGCATTTGGCTTCTGCTGGGTGCAGGAGGATGGCCAATTCCGCAGAACATTGGTGATGTTTTTGCGCTTGTCTCTGGGATGGGGTGGGCAATTGCAATTGTCCTGATCAATGGCCGTTCGAATGTGGGTAGTCTCGCAACCAGCGGGTCTTCACTGTTTTTCGCTGCCCTGATCGCAATTATCGTGGGTTATGTGATGTCCGTTATCCAGCCGGATATTCAAAAAGCGCTGCCAGCATTTTCAGATATTTCAGACCTCCTTTTACCAGTACTGGCGTTTGGTGTGCTCGTGCTGTGGCCGTCGATTACCGGGATTATCTGGGGATCTCGACATGTGGAAGCACCGACGGCTGCACTTTTTACAATGTCAGAAATTCTCGTTGCAACCATCAGCGTTACCTTGTTAATTGGTTCTGAGTTAGCGCTGATATCCTGGCTGGGCGGGGGCCTGATAGTAATGGCAATTTTCATTGATGTGTTCGCGGGTGGCGATGCTTGAGGTTCTAGGTCTCATATTGCCGCTTTTCGGCCTGATCGTATTGGGTTTCATCGGTGCCAAGCTCACAAAGCAACCGGTTGAAGCTCTGGGCTGGCTCAACACATTTATCATTTATTTCGCCCTGCCCG
>CAWUJF010000237.1:0-5515 GCA_963922405.1 uncultured Hyphomicrobiales bacterium
GTCGTAAATCACGGCGGGTTCAACGAACAGGCGATGGACGTATAATACTATGGCCGGAATGTGCGGGGATAAGTTTTTTTGATTTTTTATCAACCCCAATGATTTCAATCACTTAACAATTTTCTCATCCCCACATGTCAAAAGTAATTATGTGCCTATTTCATTCAAAACAGGGATTTGATTAAACCTATGTTCCATAAAATCTGCAAACGCTCGCACCCGCGCAGGTGGTTTTCGAGTGTTTGGAAAAAGCGCAAAAATTCCCCATTCCGGTAGAACAGTGTAATCCTCGAGAATTTGAATGAGTTCACCACTTTCCAGATGATCAGTGATCTCCCACTTGCACTTCCGGGCAATCCCAACCCCCGCCAATACCGCTTCTGTAACTGCTTCAGCCAAGTTCGCATCAAAGTTACCAAACACCTTGATATCTTCAATTTTGCCGTCCGGGTTACGGACTTTCCAGGTACGAACGTCAGACCGAATTATGCAATTATAATTTACAAGTTCACCCACCTCATTTGGAGCTCCAAATCGCTGAATGAATGAAGGTGAGGCGACAAAAATACGTGGGCTTTCACCAATACGACGAGACTTCAGATTTGTCCCTATCCCTTCTCCAAGACGGACAGACATATCATATCCGTTTTTAACGATATCAAATGAAGTATCACTAAGGTTTAATTGGACCGACAATCTTGGAAACGAAGACATAAATTCGGCTACAAGGGGTACAATGAATTTACGTCCAAACGAAGCTGAGCTGGCAATGCGCAACTGACCAGACAAGCGTGGTGTCTCGTCTTGCATTTCAGAAAGCGCTTCATCAATGTCTGCGAGAATACGCTTCGCATGTACCAGGAATATTTCACCATCAGCGGAAAGAGAGACTGCTCTTGTCGTTCTGTGAAACAGTTGCGTACCTACCGACGCTTCAAGCTCTTGCAACCGGTCTGTTGCAGCGGTTCTTGAAAGACCGAGATCCGCACCGGCTTTTCCAATGGCACCCAAGTTTGCGATGCGAACAAATAGTTCAAGGGATTTAAGGTCTATGCTCATAATTCTGAATTACCGGATAGTCATTTCGTAATTCTATAGATTATTCAATCATCAGGAATGCCTATATCTAAATTAGATTGGGAAAGGCAATAGGTGAGAGGTTATTCCATGAAAATTTCTACAAGACTGATGTTCGTTATAGCCGCTGTTTTGTGGTCCGGTAGCAATGCGTTTGGAGCCCCTGAGGTTGAAGTGGTGCCGCGCAATTCGGTGGAATTTATCCCTCTTAATCCAGCACGTGGTGATGCAAGCCCCCAAGCTGGTGTTTTATGGGGAGATATTCGTAAAGATGTTCCAAGTGGGGCGCTAATTACATTCGCTGACGGGTTTGCTTCACCTCCCCATATTCACAATATCACATATCGAGCAGTTGTAATTGAGGGTACTGTTTTCAACGGCGATGAAGATGCTCAAAATCTCTGGATGGAGCCAGGATCTTTCTGGACGCAGCCTGCAGGCGAGGTTCATATCACGGCTGTCGGCCCAACAGGTGGAACTGCGTTTCTGGAGATACTATCAGGTCCGTATCTTGTAAGACCATCGATTGAAGCCTTTGATAATGGCGAACGCCCAATAAATATGGAACAACGCAATGTTGTTTGGATGGATTCTTCAGATGTGAAATGGATAAAATACGGAGACGAAACCAATAATTTCAGCCCGGAGATTGCTTTCTTGTGGGGGCGGCCGGTTGACGGGGAATTGAATGGAACATTCATTAAATTGCCCACTGGCTTTTCCGGTACACTTGAAGGAACCGGAAGTAGTTTGAAAGCAGTTCTGGTAAAGGGGGATCTGAGGCACGAGGCTGGTGAACTTTCCAAAGCTCAATCTCTAAGTGCGGGTAGTTATGTGGGATCTGAAGGACAGGTCGAGCACTCGATTTCCTGCAAAGGCGATTCTGAATGTGTCCTTTACATTCGAGCGGTAGGTAAATATGCGATTTCGAATTCTTAAAATGAAAGCGACAGCTACCAGCGCCAAGCAACATAATCCATCGTGAAAGTACTGACTTGCACCCCTCTATCAAAGCGGATTTCGCACGCGAGGAGCTGAACAGCCTCAGGAATATGTTCTGGTATCGGACCATTGTTCTGGCATTGGTCGCATTGTGTTTTTTGGCAACTGTCACGTTTACAGGCAATCAAATCAACAATTTACAAATTTTTTCAAATTTTAATGAAACCAGCAAGGCAAGTTTTCCGTAACTAAATGCGTACAAAATACGGAGAACGAATTTATGACTACCACTACGATTCTGGATGTTACTCTAAGCAACCCGGACATAAACGCGGATGGAAAAGGAGACTTCAATATCCTGGCAAAGGCGCTCGGTTTTTTTCCGGATCTGGTTAGCGCTGCCGGAAACCCGGCAGCCGGATTAACTGTTTTCGCTCCCACCGATCAGGCTTTTCTAAACCTTGCAAATGCCCTTGATCCAAGCGTTGGAAACGATGAAAACAAAGCTGTTTGGGCGCTTGCAGCAGCTTCTGCGCTGTTTTCCCCAGCCAACGATCCAACAGCTTTTTTGAAGACCATTTTGACCTATCATATTGTTGGAGAGCCGCTTAACGGTGCTCAGGTAGCAAGCGCAGATAGCATCAACACTCTATCCGGAGACAGCATACACCCGGATGGTCTTACCTTGGGTGACAAGGATGATGATTTTGCTGATCCCAATGTGACAAATCCATCCGGCTCGGAAAATGGAATTGTTACGGATAATGGTATCATTCATGTAATCGACAACGTTCTGCTGCCCTATGATGTAACAATTTCAAACGGTGGTTTTGTACATGGCGGTTCAGGGCAGGATGCTGTTCTGGGCTCTAGCCACAGAGACATTATTTTCCTTGGCCGTGGTGATGACATTGCAAACGGTCTTGACGGAAATGACGCCATATTCGGTGGTTCTGGTGATGACCTGATTATCGGTGGCGATGGAAACGATTTTCTCAATGGTGGACGCGATAACGACATACTTGAAGGTGGTGATGGCCACGACTCCCTGCGCGGTGGCTCAGGTGATGACCACCTTTATGGCGGTACCGGAAATGACTATCTCAGCGGTGGCCGGGGTGATGACAAGCTTGACGGCGGTGATGGGAAAGACTTCATCAATGGCGGTTCTGGTGAAGACCACATTCTTGGAGGAGACGGTAATGATTTCCTGAGAGGTGGCAGGAATGATGACAAACTCGAAGGTGGTGATGGTCATGATGCTCTGCGCGGTGGTTCGGGTAATGATGACCTGAATGGCGGCACAGGAAATGACAACCTAAAAGGTGGCAGAGGCGATGACACGCTTACAGGTGCTGAAGGAAATGACTTTTTACACGGTGGACGCGGAGCAGACACATTCATATTCAACCCGTTTCGTGAAGGAGAGGGGCATGATGTGGTGAACGACTTCAATCCGGAAGAGGATAAACTGGTTCTGGATTTGACCACGGCGGATACTGATCTTCTTTCCGCTATTGCCGCTGAAGGTGAAGACGGACTTCAAGTGACGGACTTTTTCACCTTTGATACCGACGCAGTTGAGCCAGGTATACAAGCTGCAGTATCGCTCGATGCGTCTGATGATGGTGATCTGCTTATCCTGCACCCCTCAGGTACAATAGAACTTAACGGCATACCTGCTGATGTGGATCCGGAGGATTTGCTGCCGGTTATCGATGTAATACTGCCGGAAGAATGGGTGGTATAAAAATCAAAGAGAGATTGAAGGATAAGTTTGCAATTTATCCTTCAATCCAAGTGCCATAGATCACAGGTCTCGAGAAATTCAGGATCGCGTTTTTCAACAAGCCGGAAATAACGGCGAAAAACCGTCTGTCATCTGATCCCATGCGACCAGGAAATCGATCCGGATTGAACCGCAAACAATAGGCATATGACCTATTCAAGACGCGACAAGGGCGATGTCGCGTCTTCACGAAAAAACGGCATTTCCTCCGGTTTAGACTAAAGTCTAATCATTCAGGGAGAGAGTCATGTCAGTCAAACCACCGTTTACTGATCTTGAGATCAAGACAGAAAGTTCGGGATTTTACAAAAATAACAGTCTGCCAATTGCGATGCTCAGCAAGGGTATCATGGTTGCTTTGGTATTATGGGCGCTCATATGGCCCGGTAATGCCAACAGTACGCTGGGGAGTTTTAACGGGGCATTGCTCGAAAGCTTCAACCAGTTCTACATCATAATAGTGGGACTGTTTGCCTTCTTCCTTTTTGCTGTGGCCATATTACCTTATTCCGGCAGGAAGGTGATGGGAACGCCGGGAGAGGCGCCTGAGTTTTCGAACTTTTCGTGGTTTTCCATGATGTTTGGCGCTGGGCTTGGTGTGGGGCTCATGGTTTATGCTACGGCCGAGCCGATGGGTCTTTGGGGGTCCAATCCTGTTGTTGTTGCTGGAGAAGTGGCGGGAAGCTCAGAAGCGGCGGTGCAGTCAGCCTTTCGCTATACGTTCTTGCATTATGGCTTTCACGCCTGGGCGATCTACGTGATTACCGGTCTCTCGCTGGCTTATTATGCCTATACCCGCAACATGCCACTCACAATCCGCTCGGCATTGACCCCACTTCTGGGACGGTATGCGAATGGGTTTCTGGGGCATATTGTCGATGTGCTCGGCGTTGTGGCCACGATCCTGGGTGTTTCTGTAACGATTGGATTTGGTGTTTCGCAATTTGTGGACGGTCTTTATGCCGTAACAGGCATGGAATGGTTGATGAATACGGGTGGTGAAGTGCCAACCCCAAGCACAGTCGGGCTCATCGCAGCGCTTATGGTGATCATGGGTCTGTCGATCATCTCGGCTGTTTCCGGTGTGGGAAGGGGGATCAAATACCTTTCCAACCTGAACATGGTGTTGTCACTGATCCTGCTCATGACATTTGTGGTGTTTGGCTCATTCCTGTTTGCCATGACCACTTATGCAACTGCGATGGTGGACTACATCCTGCATTTCATTTCACTATCCTTTGAAGCTTACGGGCCACAGTCTGCAGCGCAATTTGCGGCTGCGCTACCGGAAGCTGCAAAGCCTCTGGCTGACGATCTGATCGGTGGCGCTACCAATGCCTGGGGTAGTTTCGATGGTTTCAAGAAAGGCCTCGAAGGGGCAGCTGCGGAGCTTGATGAAGCGACCCTCACTGCGGTTTATGCTGCCGGTGCAGATGGCAGATTATTTGCCTGGCAGGCGGGCTGGACCACATTCTATTGGGCGTGGTGGATCGCGTTCTCACCTTTCGTGGGTCTGTTCCTGGCACGCATTTCAAGAGGCCGTACAGTTCGTGAGTTCATTCTTGGCTGTGTCATCGCGCCAGCGCTGGTGTGCTTTGCCTGGATGACGATCCTGGGTGGTACAGCGGTCAATCTCGAAGTGCTGGGTGTGGCTGATCCGTCAATTGCCGCAGCATCAACAACTAACAAACTGTTTGTTGCTCTGGA
>CAWUJF010000238.1:0-5512 GCA_963922405.1 uncultured Hyphomicrobiales bacterium
CATGGGCAGGGTTTCGGTGATGAGGTAATGATGCTCCATCGGCTGTACCGGCAAATGAACGCCAGACATGTGACCCACTTCGCGCGCCCACAGACCACCGCAGTTGATGATATATTCAGCGTTGATCTGGCCTTTCGGAGTGGTCAGGTCCCAACTGCCATCCGGCCGTTGGCTTATTTCCGTGACACCGCAGTGAGTGAAATATTGACCCCCGTGCACACGGGCAGATTTGGCAAATGCATAGGTTGCACCTGAAGGATCAAGGTCTCCGTCCTGATCATCCCAAAGGGCTGCATAATAGTGCTTGGGATCAATCAATGGATGGCGTTCAGCCAGTTCCTCAGGGCTGATAAACTCCTGATGGAGACCCATATAGCGCGCTTTGGAGCGTTCGCGCTTCAGGTAATCGTACCATTCCTTGGTGGAAGCGGCATAAAACCCACCGGTAATGTGAAGCCCTACGGAATGGCCGGAAGTCTCTTCGATTTCCTTGTAAAGGTCGATTGTATAAGACTGGAGGCGTGAAATGTTCGGGTCCGAACTGATCGTGTGGATCTGACCGGCCGCATGCCAGGATGAGCCGGAGGTGAGTTCGTCTCTCTCAAGCAGGACCACATCTTTCCAACCGAATTTGGCGAGATGGAACAGAATGGAACAACCCACCACTCCGCCACCGATGACGGCCACTTTTGTGTGGGAGGGGAGTTTCTTTCCTCCAGTCGATTCTTCCTTTTGAATTTCCGGCATTTCTATCTCCTGTTATTAAACTGCGAGCGGGAAACCTTAGTACCAGGCATCCGGCAGTTCCTCCTTGCGCTTTGAAACATATGCAGCAAGTTCTTCCCGTTTACTTTCATCCATAGGTGGGGCTTCATATTCCTTGAGCATTTGCTTGTAGCGCTCATGGGCCCGCACACGCATGTCTTTTGCGCCGCCCTCTTCCCAGCTTTCCACATTCTCGCTATCGCTCAAATCCGGTGCGTAGAATGCATTCTGATAATGACGCATGGTGTGACCACATCCCAGAAAATGCCCACCCGGCCCCACTTCTTCATAGGCATCCCTTGCCAATGCTTCGTCAGATGTGTCGAGGCCCAGATCCAGCACTTTTTGATAGGAGCCCAGACGATCAGCATCCATGATCAGTTTTTCAAAACCGGTACAAAGCCCACCTTCAAGCCAACCTGCAGAATGGAGGACGAAGTTAGCGCCAGCCAGCATGGTTGAATGCATGGAGTCCGCGCTTTCATAAGCTGCCTGAGCGTCTTCGATCTTTGAAGCGGTAAGTGACCCACCGCAGCGCAATGGCAGGCCCACACGCCGGGCCAGCTCTCCAATCGCGTAATTCGAGATAACCGGTTCAGGCATGCCGAATGTGGGAGCACCGGATTTAAGGCTCATGGAAGACAGGAAATTACCAAGTACGAAAGGCGCCCCCGGTCTGATCAACTGGGTATAGGCGCAAACCATCATGGCCTCCGCCATGGCTTGCGCCACTGATGCAGCAGTGGATACAGGCCCCATTGCGCCGGAAAGGATGAAAGGCACCACGATGAGACCCTGTCCGCGTCCGCAATAGACCCGGGCAGCTTCTGTCACCACCTTATCGACCAGCAGTGGCGAATTGGTGTTCACATTGCCCATGATCACGCAATTTTCTTCCATCACATCAGCACCGAACATGATTTCTGCCATGTCTACGCAATCCTGCGCACGGCTCATCTCTGTGATTGCACCCAGATGCGGCTTGTCGCTCAAGGTCATATGGGCAAGCATCATGTCCAGATGCCGTTTGCTCACCGGCACATCGCAAGGTTCGCAGGTAACGAAGCCGCCATGGTGCAGATGGGGATGGAGGTAAGTGAGGCGTACAAGGTCTTCGAATGCGGCTATGTCGCCATAGCGCCGGCCACCTTCGAGATCGCGGACAAAGGGTGGGCCGTAGACGGGTGCAAAGACCTGATTGGTTCCGCCAATGGTGACGGATCGGTCCGGGTTTCGCGCAAGCTGGGTAAATTCACTGGGTGCCTCGGTGCAGAGATCTCTGATCCAGTCAGCCGGGGCGCGTACGATGTCTCCATCGACCTTCGCACCCGCCTTCTTCCACAATTCAATGGCTTCGGGATCATCACGGAATGCGATCCCCAGATCCTGCATGATCCAGTCTACCTGATTTTCAAGCTGCACAATTTGTTCTTCACGGAGGAAATTGCAGAAGGGCAACTGCCGGCGAATATAGGGAGATGAAGGCGCTCCACTGACCTCCCTGCGCGCTGTTCTTGATCCACGTGTACGACGAGCCATTTTCCACCCCATTGGATTTCAGGAAACAGAATAGCGAAGATCGTGGCCACTGTGACGGTTGAAAAAATTGATAGTTTGGATAAATACAGATTATGCAAAACCTTTGGTCACATTTTACATCACCACGGCATCTGATGGTATTTGAGACGGCAGCGCGAACCGGATCTTTCACGCTTGCGGCCCGGGAACTGAACGTTCAGCAGCCTGCGGTGAGTGCTGCGATCAAACAATTGGAGACCTCTCTCGGCGTCACCCTGTTTCATCGCAGCCATCGAAAGATAACCCTGACAAATGCTGGAGCGCGTCTTTTTGCTGATGTTACGAGGGCTTTTGAGCAATTATCGCACTCCGCATCCTCCATTCGGCAGTTTGCGAGCAATGATCACGTGACGTTGAGCGCTTCTTCCGCCTTCAACAATTACTGGATCCTGCCGCGCCTGCGGACCTTCCAGCAGAAGAACCCGGATATTGATCTACGATTGCAGACGAGTGACCGCGAACCGGATCTCAATGTGGAAACCATCAGCCTTGCCGTTCGTCTGGGTGATGGGAACTGGCCCGATTGCGAAAGTGCGCTAATCGCTAAGGAAGCGATCTATCCCGTTGCATCACCCAGAGTGATGGCAGCAGCTGTGGATTTAAAGAATATTGCCTCCCTCCTCCACCAACGGCTGATCCATCTGGAAGAGCCAATTCGCGAACGCCCCACCTGGCAACAATGGTTTCGGGAGTTCGGCATTCAGCAAATTCCGGCACCCAGTGGATTGCGGTTGAATGATTATGCGCTTGTTTTACAGGCAGCCATGGCTGGCGAAGGTTTCGCGTTTGGCTGGCATCACATCGTGGAGCCTCTGGTGCAGCAAGGCATGCTTGCCGCGCGGTCCGAGTGGACCTGGGAAACAGGCCGCGGCTTTTACCTTGTGTGGTCGAAGGCGCATGAGCTCACCCCGAAGGCACAGATCGTGCGTGAGTGGATTTTGTCACAAAGTACTAAGGAAGGGCCAAGTGCTCAGCGAATTTGGAATTCAAACAGTCAGTGAGTGACCTGACAGCGGCTTTGACATTATCAATAGAAGAATTATCAAGCTACTACAAAGAGGCCGTGCGAATGGTTACCATCGCATTCAACACGATTACGGCCTTTGTTCTTTGCTTCGTAAAGTGCAGCATCAGTTCTGCCATAAAGGTCATCGAAATCCTCTGATTCCTGCAATTGAGCGACGCCCATACTAATGGTGCAACCCTGCTTACGAGGCATGCCTTCAAAGCGCAATGTCTCGAAGGTGTTCCTCAAGCCCTCAGCAAACAAACGGGCCCCGGCAAGATCAGTATTCCATAAAAGGATCGCAAACTCCTCTCCGCCAAGCCTGCCGGATATATCGCTTTTCCTTGGAATTTTTCGAATGAGTGTACCAAGTTCCGCGATTACCTTATCGCCAACCTGATGACCATAGGTATCGTTGACCTGTTTGAAATGATCAATATCCAGAATGGCCAGACTGACTGGCAGACCGGCACGCGCTGAGTTGGTGATCAAAGTCTCGACAGCCTCATCAAAGGCCCGGCGGTTTCGCAGACCCGTCAATGAATCCGTTTCTGAAACGGTTCGTATTTCCTTTATGACATCTGTTGCACATGCAGCAATAAGTGACAGGGCAACGAGGATAGAGCAAATCGCAACCGTTGCATTGAGCACGGCCCAATAGGTGCTGTCACGATACGCTGCTCCAGACTGCACCGTTTCCAGTGTCAAAGTGACACCGGAACGAAGCCAGAACTGGCTGCCTGCTATGAAAATCGCCCAGAAAACCAGAGACTCGATCCCACCGGCAAATGCCTTTTTCCTGATGTTCCAGCAACCAAAGAGCATCAAACCACCGACGGCAAAATTCACAACCAACAAGGTGGTGTTATAGCTGAAACCCAATGCAGTTACTGTCAAAATGCCAAGCATGAACACACAAGCCAGGGAGACGAGTTTGAACAATTGAGGGTTCACGTTAGCTCGTGTGCTAACGCCCCAGGTCATGAAAACTGCACCGGTCAGGTAAATAGAATCCAGGACAAAAACATTTAAAAGGCCAGACCAGCTTGGTGTCAGGTGAGATATGAGAAAGCCAGTGCCCGATAAAAAGTAGCTAATGGCAAAGGCAAGGATTGCTCTGCGGTGCTTCAGGCGTGACCATAGAACCAGGAAAGTCAGTCCAAACAACAATGCAATGGTTGGATTAATCAATCCTAACAAGTGCGCATTGTCCATGATCCGCTCGCTTTGTCCCGCCTCGATGCCTAAATGTAAAATGTTATTGCTAATCAAGGGTTAATGAAGTGAGGCCGCGGATCCTTCCATTTCACCATCAGGCATCGAGGTAGAATTTGATTTTGACCGGGCGTGTGGTTGGTATGGATATCCCATTCCAGGTGACGGTTTTGTCTTTGTGATCACCATCCAGATTATCGCAATCCGCTTTAGCGAACCCGGGTAGGACGCTGTCATCTGAAGGGTCCAATAGCTCGATGCTCAAATTCGCACCCGTGGATGAGGCATTAATGCGTAGTTCGTCAGTGGCGGTTATTGCTTTTGTTGTAATGGTTCCGCCAGCACCTTGTAGTTTTGCCAGCCGACCAGAGGAAATGGTTGCGTAACATAGCCTGGCGTCGCGTGGCAGAGCTTCGATGTGGTCCTTAACCGATCCGAAATAATAGGCCCGCAATTCTGTTCCATCATGTGTGAGCTGCTTGCCATTGGCCATGCCACCATCATATTCGCCGTACCTGCCGTTTGGTATCCAAACTCCTTTTTGAGGCGTCCAGTTCAAGCCGTCACCTCCAGGAGAGGTATAGATATCCATCCAGTGACGCTCAGACAGATCATCAAAACGCGCTGCTATCCCGTATAGAATGCCATTTATCATGGTGGCTGTGAAATTGTAGAACTGATCTTCTTCAGCATATCCTGCCAAACCTTCTAGATTTCCCTGGTCTACCCAGTTTCCGGCCGGATCATCGGTATCTGAAAGATAAGCGCCGATTTTTCGGGCACAAATGCCATGATCTCTGGTGTAGTAGGTGATCCAACGCCCGTCTGATCGCCTGCTCAGACCATGAAACTCTGCGAAAAATTCCTGATTGAATGATTTTTCCAAGACAAAGTCATTGATGCCATCGCGGGATGAATAAATGTGGCCGGAGCCATCCGTCACCCCTT
>CAWUJF010000239.1:0-5505 GCA_963922405.1 uncultured Hyphomicrobiales bacterium
CCCATGGCATAGCCCAGAGGGATACCAAAAAGGCAACCCAATGCAAAACCGATGAATACGCGAGCGAGTGACCAGAAGACGTTCTCCCAAAGACTTACGCCCTGATAACCTTCATTGTGGAGTTGAACGAAGGTGCTCCATACCTTTTCTGGTGGGGGCAAGAACAATGCTTCCATAGTCATGCCGCCCGAGGGACGGATAGAGAAGCTACCGCGTTTGGTGAAGAACACCTCACCGCCATCAACTTGCACGACCTGCTCTCTGGCAATTGGCTGGCCATTGATCTCGGTTATCTCGTAACCTTCCTCTGTGCCGCCTTCATCATTGTTCTGGGCTTTGATGATCTTGTTACGACGCTCAATCATCATAACAGCATCATCCTTGGCAAATCCCGGGTCTGAGCCATCAACCGTCAGTTCTTCGACTTCTTCACCCTCTTTGGATATGCGAAATTTGACTGTTGCCTTGTCTGTCTCTCCAGCAGCATTCTTTGCAGTATATTCAAACTGATAGTCACCCAAGGATGGTCCAGGCAAACTGAATGGTAGAAGTTTGGATTCCGTGGCTAATCCCCAGAGAAAGAAGATTGTCACAACACCCAGGACTGATGCTATTCGGTTTGCAACAACCGAACTTTCATCGCCGAATGTAACAGTCTTGAGGCTGCCAAATCCTTTTTCCTCTTTGCGCTTGTCGTAAAGATTATGAAGAAAAGCAAAGGCAAAGCTGAAAACAAGATAAACCGCAAAAATAAGAGCAATACCAAGGATCATCCAAAGGGAAGTGGTAATCGCGAAGCCGAACTCGGCCAAAAATTCAGGATCTGTAAAAAACATGTGTGCCCCCTTAAGCCGCGTTCTCGGTTCTACCCATGATTTCTTCTTCCATGTCCCAAATCATGGATAGAATTTCATCACGGACAGGACCAAAGTCTTTGTGCCGCTTTACTTCACGCAGATCAGCACCCACACCCATATCTGCAAATGGCAGGTTGTATTCTTTGTGTACACGTCCAGGCCGTGGTGCCATAACCAGCAATCTCTCGCCAAGTAGAAGTGCTTCTTCAACAGAGTGAGTGATCAGGATGATGGTTTTACCTGTTTCTTTCCAAAGCTTTAGAACCAGGCCCTGCATTTTTTCCCTTGTCAGCGCATCGAGCGCGCCAAGAGGTTCGTCCATCAGGATTACATCCGGCTCATTGGCAAGGCATCTGGCCAGAGCCACACGCTGCTGCATACCACCGGAAAGTTCATAAATCGCCTTTTCCTTAAAGTCCTGCAATCCGACCACTTCAAGAAGATGGTCAACAATATCATTCATTTCACCCTTGGGCATGCCTTTGAGTTCCGGGCCGAATGAAACATTCTTGCGCACGCTCATCCATTCGAACAACGCGCCCTTCTGGAATACCATGCCACGTTCAGGACTTGGACCTGTTACGCGCTGTTCACCCAGAGTAATTTCGCCAGCGGTTGGTCCAAGAAATCCAGCAACAATGTTTAGCAATGTTGTTTTACCGCAACCTGAAGGTCCTAGAACCGATAACAGTTCGCCCTCTTTGATATTCAAATTGATGTTTTTCAGCGCCTCGACTTTCCCGCCATCAGGCAGTTCAAAGGTCATCGAAACATCGTCAATAAGTAATCCAGACATTGCCGTCCCTCTTCCCGCAGGTGTTAGTTATTATTTTGAGAGAATGACGCAGAGCCAATTGGGCCCTGCGTCTGATTTTGTTTTTACAGTTTGGAAGCTGCTTCAAGATAGCTTGAGTTTACAACTGCGTTGTAGTCACCCAAGGCTTTGATCTTGCCACTTTCTTCAAGTGATTTTGCACTGTTGGCCAGGTATTCAGCAACGCCGCCACCCATCCATTCAGCTGAAAGCTGTTCGTCTACAGTTGGGAATACAAAGGTGCCGATAACTGCTTTTGTGCCTGCAAGGTCCATACCAGCTGCTTTTGAAATTGACTCCATCATGGCGTCTTTTTCGCTGGTGTACTTTGCATTCATGTCAGCTGTGACTTTCAGGAACTTTGCTAGAAGCTCCGGATTTTCTTCACCAAACGATGTTGGAATTGAAGTCACGTCAAACACTTTACCAACCACAGCTTCTTTTTCTTTGCCTTCGATGATCGGGTTACCATGCTGTTTCATGGTGCGCAGTGCGCCACCCCAACCACAAGCCATAGCAAGGTCTGTGTTTGGCTGTGAGAAAGCAGCAGCTGAGTCTGATGGAGCCATGTCCACGATTGTCAGGTCTGATTCAGCAATACCAAAGTGCTTCATTTGAGCAAGAAAACCAGAATGAGCAGCTGTACCCAGAGGAACAGCAACTTTCTTGCCTTTAAGGTCAGCAACATTTGACTTGTCGATTTCCAGTTCTGAGCGAACAACACAGTTGTCGTTGTCAGAGTAAGAAACAGCAATGTCCACAACCTGAAGGTCCTGACCAGCAGCTGTTGCTACCAGGAACGGTGTTACACCTTGTGAGAACGAGATGTGCACATCGCCTGATGCCATAGCAGCAGACATGGCGGTACCAGCGTCAAATGACACCCAGTTTACCTTCACACCGAGTTCTTTTTCATAGATTTTGTTTGCTTGTGCAAACTGGTTTGGTGTTGGCCATTCCAGGAAATATGCAACTGTAAGTTCATCCAGTGCATTTGCTGGAGCTGTTGCAACAAACATCGCTGTTGATGCTGCAAGTGCTGCCACCATTGTTTTTAGAGTTTTCATTATTTCTCTCCCTAATTTACAGCGTTAACTAATAATGGACCCATCCGCGCTGCACAGACCGCCCCATGAAAGGTTTTTGTTTCACGCCCCTCTGCGTGCAACATGTGCTTCAGCAAGAATGCACAATAACTCAAAAAGTATCGACGCGCCAACCCATGCGGTGTTTCCGGATGTGTCGAAAGGTGGTGAAACCTCAACCATATCGGCTCCTATAACATTGACGCCTGATAAACCTCGCACATATTGCTGTGCTGTCCATGTATCAGGTCCGCCAATTTCTGGCGTTCCGGTTCCAGGTGCAAAGGCTGGATCAATAAAATCTATGTCGAAGCTTACATAGGTTTCTGTGTCACCAACAATATCTCTTGCTTGCGACATAACGTCTTCATATCCGCGCTTCATGCATTCATCGATGTCTATGATGGTAACGCCACGCTCCCTGCCCCATTCGATGTCTTCGCCGTCATACATTGTTCCGCGAATGCCGATCTGGACGACTTTTTCCGGGTTCAGGATGCCTTCCTCAATCGCGCGGCGAAATGGTGTGCCATGTGTGTACAGGGTTCCATTGAAGTATCCTTCAAATAGATCAGTATGAGCATCGAAATGGATCATTGAAAGTGATCTGCCCGCCGACAACCCTCGCAACACCGGCAAGCTTGTCAGGTGGTCGCCCCCAACAGAAAGTGGGGTTATGCCATCCCTTTGAATGCGTTTGTAATATGTGGTGACGCGCTCAAGCGTATCTTCGAGACCTGCCGGGTTCGGGGAAACATCTCCAAGGTCTGCACAATTGCACAATTCAAAGGGTTTTGTCCCAGTAGCAGGATGCATGGCTCTGATCATGGTGGACAGATCCCGCACCTGGCGCGGCCCATGTCTTGCTCCAGGCCTATTTGTAGTGCCGCCATCCCAAGGAATTCCAATCAAACCAATTTGGGTCTGCGTATAAATTTCACTTCCCTCTTCGGCAAATGGAAGGCGCATGAAGGTGGGTACACCTGCAAATCTCGGCAGATCAAATCCTGAGACCGGTTGAAATCTCTCGTCACTCAATGGAAGCCCCCTGACTTAAGCTGTTTTGTATGATTCCCCAATAACTGATGTCGTACTTGCGATGCTCGGGATTGTAGTAAGGATCATTTTGAACAAGGCTTTCAACGTCACTCGTTGAATTAGCAGATACAAGCCAGGCACCGCCGGCAAAAGGTGTTTCTTCTTTATTACGCAGGCCGCCAGCAAGAATAATGGTATCCCTGTTTTCTTGAAGATAGCTGATATGCTGTTGGCCAAATGCTTTGCGGTGTTCCAGCATTGCCGGATCATCCCTGAACACAACCAGCCAAGTTTTAGCTTCCTCAATCAATCGCGGCTCCCCACCGTTGTCCGAGTGCATTAATGCGTGTTTACGCACCGGATGCAATCGTTTCTTTCGTGAAGGCTAGATTTGAAACAAAAATTCAAATAGAACCAAAATACTCATTGAGTGGTGCCAGTGAAAACTGGTGCCTTAGTTAGGAAGGATTGAAAGCGGATATGAAGGAAATTCTGTTTGAACTGGATGCTAATCTTCCTGCGAGTCTACAGGCTCAACTGCGGGAAAAAGTGGTGAACGCGATCCTTAGCCGTGCGCTGCAACCTGGGGAGCGTTTACCTTCAAGCAGAAGCCTGTCCAAACACCTTAAAGTCGCTCGCAATACTGTCACGCTCGCCTATCAGGCTTTGGCGGATGATGGTTATCTCACTCCGAAAGCCCGGTCGGGATACGTGGTGAATGAGGATGCTCCCGTGCACCCGGACGGTTTCGTGGAAAGTTTGCGGGAGCCACAAGAGAAAATCGACTGGAGCCACCGGATCAGCCAGCAATCTGAAAACATGAAGGTTGTGCGCAAACCTCTGAACTGGCGGGAGTATGAATATCCTTTTGTATACGGTCAGGCAGATTTCACGCTTTTCAGCCATTCGGAATGGCGGGACTGCGCGCGCCAGGCTCTCGGAGCCAGGGATTTTGGCGTCCTAGCTGGCGACTTTGGTTATAATGACGACCCCATGCTGGTCGATTACATAGCGAGCCACAGCTTGCCACAGCGGGGTATTTACAAAGTACCCGAACATGTGCTTGTGACGCTTGGTGCCCAGAATGCGTTGTTTCTTGTGGCGGAACTTATGATACGCCCGGATACCGTGGTTGGTCTAGAAGACCCGTGTTACCCGGACATTCGTAACATCGTTGAAACGCGTACAAACAATATCGAACTGTTTCCCGTGGATGAAGGCGGTTTGATCCTGGACGAAGAACGGCTCGCTAAATGTGATGTGGTTTTCGTTACTCCTAGTCACCAATGTCCGACCACAGCCACCATGCCCTTATCCCGGCGCAAGGAACTCATGAGGCTTTCCGAAAAGCATGACTTTGTGATTATCGAAGATGATTACGAATTTGAGATGAACTTTCTGGCACCGCCGTCACCTGCATTGAAATCCATGGATGAGAAAGCACGTGTTGTTTATATCGGAAGTTTTTCGAAGTCGCTGTTTCCTGGATTACGGCTCGGATATCTTGCCGGACCTGATCTTCTAATTCAGGAAGCGAGAAGACTACGACATCTGATGTTCAGGCACCCACCCGGCCACAGCCAACGAACTGCGGCCTATTTCATGGCTCTTGGGCATTACAACTCGCAGATGAGAAAATTGAAAAAGACCTATGCAGCACGGCATGAGACCATGTTGGAGGCGATGAACACTTACGGCCTGGATAATTCCT
>CAWUJF010000240.1:0-5473 GCA_963922405.1 uncultured Hyphomicrobiales bacterium
GATTTCGTTCGAATTCACAATATCAGCAGAACTCATTTCAGTGGCTTTTGTAAACTTCCGGGCGCTGTGGGAAGGCAAAATCATTAGAGAGAGAATAAGCCCTAAAGAAAGGCACATCTTCACAGCAGTTGGAATTTGGAATTTCATCACCAGCGATCCTCTCGTTATGCCATACCTGTCTTTGTAAGACATATGATGACCATTCCCGGCTTGACGCCCGCAGGGGCAGGTGAAACATCAATCCGGTTACCGACAATCTGAACGGTTTTCATGGCCCCGTCCAGATCATAGACAAAACCTTTTGCGCGAACGAGGTCCGCATTTTCAACCAGTAAGGATTCTGCAAAATCTTGCGGGTCCACTTGATCTGTCAACTCAATTGATTGCGTAACATAGCCATCCAGCAAATGGTGATGACCGCCTTGTGCAGACAGAAGCCGATCAAAGTTCTGAAGCGCCACATTCAAAGGGACTTTAGCATTGGTTGCTGGCAATAGTTTTGCGTTTTCTGAAATCTGTCCAGCCCATTCTCCAACGGCAGTCAGTTCCTCGCCCTCGACCAGATCAGCTTTGTTTAGAATTACGATATCGCTATCGGTGAGTTGCCGGGCAACGGTATCGGAAAGATAGGTATCCTTACTCAGGTTCCTTATATTTAAGGCATCCACCATGACCAAAGTGCCGTCGAGGCGATAGCCATTCATGATTGAGATGGACCCGGCGATCATGGAAGGGATAGCCACACCACTGGCTTCAAGCACAATGTGGTCCGGGCGGGGTTCCATGGTCTGCAGGTCAGTCATTGCCGCCATTAGATCATTGCCGAAACTACAACACACACAACCGCCAGACAAACTGATCAGCTTATCGTCCTGCGCTTCAATTAAATCCGCATCAATCGGGAGCTCACCAAACTCGTTCACAAGAATAGCGAGTTTCTTACCATCAGCATTCCTGAGCAGATGATTGATCAGGGTGGTTTTTCCGGCCCCCAGATATCCACCGATTATGGTGACTGGCAATGGTGCTTCAGGATTCTGATAAGTTTCGCTTTGTGACATTGATTTTTAAATTCCGCTTGCAGGGAACACTCTACCACCTTGCACAGTTCCCCAGACCGGAATGTCTTTCAACGCCGCCGGATCCACTTCGGTTGGGTCTTCTTCAAGGATCGCAAAATCTGCTCGTTTGCCGGTTTCGATGGACCCGATTTCATCATCCATGTGAAGCGTGTAGGCAGCTCCCAGCGTGATAATCCTGAGCGCATCATCGACACTGATCTTCTCGTTTTCACCTTGTACGCGCCCGGAAGCAGTTATGCGATTAACCGCACACCAGGCGGTAAACAGGGGTGCCAGAGGTGTAATGGGTGCGTCAGAGTGTATTGCAGTTGGTATGTTGTTCCCAAGTGCTGTGGCACAGGCATTCATACCGGCAGCCCGCTCTGGCCCGACTGTCAGATTGTAGTGTTCATCCCCCCAATAGAAGGTATGATTGGCAAAGAGGTTCACACACATGCCAAGCTTTGACATTTTCCGAAACTGGGCTTCATCAGCCAACTGGCAATGCTGAAGGGTAAACCGGTGATCCGGCGAAGGCGTAACCCGCAAACAACCTTCCAGCGTTTCGATTGCGAGTTGGGTCGCTTCGTCCCCATTCGTGTGAGTATGCACCTGTAAGCCCTTATCTAGCGCAAGCGCGTAAATTTCGCGCAATTGATCCGGTGCCACGTACCACAGACCGTTAGGTGCACCGTTATAATATCCAGGAGCCCGAAGACGAGCCGTAAAGCCCTGGATCGAACCATCCGAGACGATCTTGATCCGCCCAAGTCGAAGGCGCTCTGTCGAACGCGAAAGCAATTCTTCGGCATGTTCCACTAACTCCTTGGGCGTCAAACCGTGGAAGAAACGCAGAGGGACGACGCATGCCGGAAAGTTTTTCTCCCCGGTTATGCGCAATAGCATCTCAACAGCTTCATCCTGCAGACGAGCAGCAAGGTCGGTAACCGTCGTCACGCCCGCGCGCACGCATAGCTTTGCGAAATCCCGCAACCCGCGTTCATCACAATCCAGAAAGTCCCGGCCAAAGCCCACATGAACTGCCACGGGGGTCATCACATCCGGCCCGCGCAATTCGCCATCCGGCAGGCCTTCTGCGTCAAGGGGGATGCCGGGGTGGTTCAGTCCGGTTTTGAGCAGGCCACCTAGCTCGAGCGCTTTGGAGTTCACATTCATGATGTGACCGGAGGCATGCAGGACTCCAATCGGCCGGGAGGTGGAAATCTGATCAAGGTCCTTACGGGTAATGCGTTCATTATCAAAATAAATGGGATCAAGCTGCCAACCGGGAAGGGGGGCATCTGGGTCAGTGATCTCCTGCTCAGCCTGCTTCAGGCGCTCCAAAACACCTTCCTTGGTCTTGATCCCCGGCCAGATCTTTCCATCCGGGTCCATCCGGTCGAAATATCCGCAATAGGTGTGTCGCCAGAGAGTACCTTCCATCGTATGAGCATGGCCTTCCACAAAACCTGGCATGATGACCTTGTCGGAAAATTGGTCGTCCAGCTCGTATTCACCCCATCCGGTCAGGCTGTCGAGATCACCGGCACCCAGGATCAATCCATCTCTCACCGCCACATAATTTGCGGTAGGTTGTGACGACTTCATGGTCAGAATTTTTCTGGCGGAATATATTTTTATCATTTCATTTCATGACCTTACGGAATTCAAGCAGAACATCAGCAGTATTGTCCCCACCCGAAAATCCGTCAACCGAATTATATTGCGTGGTCAAACTTAATCTGATTTGATGACTACTTGCATCATGCGCTGTGAGGAATAGGCAGTGCCATGAAAGCATAGGGAGGAAATATAAATGAAGAGATTTTTCAAAAGCTTGCTGGTGGCTGCAGCTGCTTCGACGGTGCTGGTGTCTTCAGCAATTGCCGAAGAGCCAAAGCGTGGCGGCACTTTGATCGCTGCACTGGGCACTAATGTTCGCAACCTGAACCCGGCTGTGCAGTCCGGGATAGTGACCGGATTTCCGGGTACTCAATTGTTTGCTGCACCATTACGTTATGACGAAGACTGGACCCCTCAACCCTATCTGGCTGAAAGCTGGAATGTGAGTGAGGATGGCCTGAAAGTCACACTCAATCTGGTCAAGAACGCCAAGTTCCATGATGGCAAGCCAATCACATCAGAAGACATCGCATTCTCTGTCGATGTGATCAAAGCCCACCATCCATTCAAGGCGATGTTCGCACCGGTGGAATCCGTGGATACACCGGACGCGCATACAGCTGTGCTTAATCTGTCAAAGCCCCATCCGGCTTTGATGCTGGCCATGTCCAGCCAGTTGATGTCCATCATCCCGAAACACGTTTACGGCGATGGCCAGGATCCTAAGACTCATCCGAGAAACACAGCTGATGTTGTGGGTTCCGGACCGTTCAAGCTCGTTGAGTACAAAAGCGGTGAACATGTGATCATGGAACGCTTCGATGATTACTTCATTGAAGGTCGGCCGTACCTGGACAAGATGGTGCTGAAGATCATTCCAGATCCTGCTGCTCGCACGATTGCCTATGAAAACGGCGAAGTGCATTTCGGTGCGTTTGAAGTGGTTCCGCAAAACATCAACCGCCTGAAAAAAGTTTCAAGCCTCACAGTGACGCCAAACGGTTATGGTGCAATCGGTCCAATCGACTGGCTTGCGATGAACACAACCAAGGGACCGTTGAAAGACAAGCGAGTTCGCCAGGCAATTGCCCATGCAGTGGACAAGAACTTCATCCACAAGGCTCTGATGCGCGGTACGGCGGCCAATGCGGCAACCGGTATTCACCCGGACAGCCCGTTCCATAATCCTGATGTTCCGGAATATGAACTGGATCTGGATAAGGCAAATGCACTGCTCGATGAAGCAGGTTTTGCCAAGGACGGTGATGGAAACCGCTTTGATCTGACCATTGATTTCGGATGGAAAGATGTGAAACCGCAAGTGGAATATGTGAAGGCAGCACTCAAGAAGGTTGGTATCAACGTTTCTGTTAGAGCCAGTGCTGATTTCCCGACCTGGGCGAAGCGCATGGGAACCATGGATTTCGATATGAGCTGGGATACTGTCTTTAACTGGGGTGACCCGGTGATTGGTGTTCACAGAACATATCTGACCTCCAACATCGCCAAGGGCGTGTGGTCAAACACTCAAGGCTACTCAAACGGTCGCGTGGATGAGCTTCTGGACCTTGCAGGCAAGGAAACCGATCCTGAAAAGCGTAAGGCGCTCTATGCGGAGTTCCAGCAGATCGTTGCGGAAGAACTGCCGATCTACTTCGTGAACACCTTGCCATACCACACGGTGTACAACGAAAAGGTTGGAAATCCGCCATTGGGCATTTGGGCAACAAGCTCTCCAATGGACAAGACCTATCTGAAGTAAAAAATCTCAAGTAGCGCAGCCGATCGCCGGTTGCGCTACGCTTCCGCAATATGTTTCAAGGGAAGTTTTAGGGTGAACTTTCTGAAAGCCACGCTTACCAGAGTATTATACGCGATAGTTCTGTTGATCGCGGTTTTGGTATTGAACTTTTCCATGCTGCATTTGGCCCCGGGTGATGTGGCGGATACAATAGCTCAATCAAGCGGTGGTGCGGATGCGGAAATCCTTGCTCAGATCCGAAAAGACTACGGACTCGATCAACCCTTTTTGACGCAACTTGGAAACTATATTGGCAGGGTTGCACAGTTCGATCTGGGGTATTCATTCTTTTACAATCTGCCTGTTACGCAATTGATCATGGAACGCCTTCCGGCGACCTTGTTGCTTGTAATATCTGCGCAACTGCTAGCGCTGGTCGTAGGGGTTGTTCTGGGCGTCATTTCCGCTCGTAATCCCAACGGTATGACCAGCCATTTTGTCACCGGTCTTGCACTTTTCGGATATTCAGCACCGGTTTTCTGGACTGGAATTCTATTGCTGATAGCGTTTTCGCTGAACATTCCGATCTTTCCGTCAAGCGGTATGCGTGATGTGACTCTGTCTGGTGGCTTTTTTGCCCATGCTTTTGATGTGCTTCGGCATCTCTTTTTGCCAATGATCGCGCTGTGTTCGGTCTATCTGGCCTTGTACTCGAGGCTGTGCAGAAGCTCCATGCTGGAAGTATTGGGGTCAGACTACATTCGTACCGCAAAAGCAAAGGGTTTGAGTGGAACACAGGTGGTATACAAACATGCGCTGAAAAACGCACTTTCCCCTGTAATCACGCTGGCCGGTTTGCAATTCTCCGCTGTGATATCGGGAGCAGTGCTGGTGGAGGCTGTATTCAGCTGGCCGGGCTTGGGCACGCTTGCCTTCCAGTCAATCATCGCACGGGATACGCCCACCATATTGGGCATCCTGTTTTTCTCAGCGCTGGTGGTGATCATCGGTAACCTTGTGACGGACATGGTCCTTCGTCTGATCGACC
>CAWUJF010000241.1:0-5472 GCA_963922405.1 uncultured Hyphomicrobiales bacterium
CGTCCGACCATTCTTTGATGATGAGACACCGGATCACTCGCTTGATACACTTATTCCGGACAATCCAAGCAAGCCATACGATATCAAGGAACTCATTCTGAAAATTGCGGATGAAGGTGATTTCTTTGAAACACAGCCTGATTTTGCCAAGAATATTGTAACAGGCTTTGTGCGGATTGAAGGTTCAACTGTTGGTGTTGTGGCTAATCAGCCATTGGTACTGGCAGGGGTTCTTGATATCAATTCATCGCGCAAGGCTGGTCGATTCGTCCGTTTTTGTGATTGCTTCAACATTCCGATCCTAACCCTTGTGGATGTGCCAGGCTTCCTTCCCGGGACTGCACAGGAATATGGTGGTGTCATCAAACACGGTGCCAAGCTCTTGTTTGCTTATGGTGAAGCGACGGTTCCGAAGGTGACACTCATCACTCGAAAAGCCTATGGTGGTGCTTATGACGTAATGGCGTCGAAACACCTTCGTGGCGATGTGAATTATGCATGGCCATCAGCGGAAATTGCTGTGATGGGTGCAAAAGGTGCAACGGAAATTCTCTATCGATCAGAGCTTGATAATCCCGACAAGATTGCTGCCCGTACCAAGGAATATGAAGACCGGTTTGCGAACCCGTTTGTGGCAGCAGAGATGGGTTTCATTGATGATGTGATCATGCCGCACAATACGCGTAAGAGAATTGCCCGCGCGTTCGCCAGCCTGAAAAACAAAAACCTTCAAAACCCCTGGAAGAAGCACGATAATATCCCGCTATGACTTTTTGTTCAGCCCCACAATCGAAATTTCCAAAAGTGCTGCTGTTAGCGGCATGCGGCTTTCTTTTGTTTCAAACAGGATCTAGTGAAGCGCAATTTTCGCAGAGACCTGTTCCCATGTGGGAGGGGGTTGAACGTACTGCTGATGACCTTGCAAATGACGAGAAGTTTGTGGACGAAGCGATCAACCGAGCAGAAGGTAGCAGGAAGCAGGCAGTTAGAATTCTGGTTGATACTGGTTGGAGAAGGATCGGTGAGGGTGATCCAAATCATGCAATAAGAGCATTTAATCAAGCCTGGCTTGTGGACCCGGATGAGCCAACAATTTTCTGGGGTTTTGCTGTCGCCACACACATTCGGGGTGATGAAACGACTGATGTGGAACGTTGGTTTGACCAGACGCGAGCTTTGATGGCTGCACGCAAAATCACTGATGACGCCAATTTGGAGGTTGATCAGGGCAGGGTCCTGGAATCGCGTGGAGAAGATGAGCGTGCCAGAGCATTTTTTGAGCGGGCATTAGAACTGGATCCAAACCATGTTCCAGCACATGTGGGCATGATCAAAGTCGCTCGAGCTCTGGGTGATAATTCTCTTGAAGAAGAGCATCAGCAACAATTTGAAAAATTGAGTGGCAACCGTTTGCCAGAAGAACAAATACAGAAAAAGACCGAAGAATAATGTTTACCAAGATACTCATCGCAAATCGTGGCGAAATCGCCTGTCGTGTAATTAAGACCGCAAAGAAAATGGGTATAGCCACGGTAGCGGTTTATTCCGATGCTGATCGTGATGCGCTACATGTGAAAATGGCGGATGAAGCTATCCATATCGGTCCACCTCCTGCCAGTGAATCCTATATCGTCATCGATAAAATAATGGACGCGATAAAGCAAAGCGGTGCCCAAGCGGTCCATCCTGGTTATGGATTTCTGTCTGAGAATCCGAAATTTGCTGAAGCACTGGAAGCTGCAAAGATTGCTTTTATTGGCCCACCTGTAGGTGCAATTGAAGCGATGGGTGACAAAATTACCTCAAAAAAACTGGCATCAGAGGCAGGAGTCTCAACAGTGCCGGGGCACATGGGATTGATCGATGATGCTGAAGAAGCGGTAAAAATTTCTAAGGAAATTGGCTATCCTGTCATGATCAAGGCCTCTGCTGGTGGCGGTGGAAAAGGTATGCGGATAGCCTGGAATGATGATGATGCTCGCGAAGGTTTTCAGTCTTCCAAAAACGAAGCAAAATCATCTTTTGGCGATGATCGTATCTTTATCGAAAAATTTGTCACTCAGCCTCGACACATTGAAATTCAGGTGTTGGGGGACAAGCATGGTAATTGTATCTATCTTGGTGAGCGTGAGTGCTCTATCCAACGACGCAATCAGAAAGTAATTGAAGAGGCCCCATCTCCATTTCTGGATGAAGCGACGCGAAAAGCCATGGGCGAACAGGCTGTAGCGCTTGCCAAGGCGGTTGACTATTGCTCGGCTGGTACTGTTGAATTCATTGTTGACTGGGAGAAAAATTTCTACTTCCTTGAGATGAACACCCGATTGCAGGTGGAGCATCCGGTTACCGAGCTCATCACCGGCGTTGACCTGGTGGAACAAATGATAAGGGTGGCCAATGATGAGAAACTCTCGATCAAACAGGAAGACATAGTATTGAATGGCTGGGCTATCGAAAGCCGGCTTTATGCTGAAGATCCGTATCGTAATTTCTTGCCATCGATCGGAAGACTAACCCGCTATAATCCCCCGACAGAAGAAACACGAGAAGACGGTACAATTATCCGGAATGATACGGGCGTTTTTGAAGGCGGCGAAATTTCCATGTTTTACGATCCAATGATCGCAAAGCTCTGTTCCTGGGGGCAGGACCGCCAATCAGCAATTCAAACCATGAGGGAAGCTCTGGACGGCTTTGAAGTTGAAGGCATTGGACATAATCTGCCGTTCCTCTCTGCCGTGATGGATCATCCCAAGTTCTGTTCAGGTGACATTACGACTGCTTTTATTGCGGAAGAATATACAGATGGTTTCGTAGGCGTAACGGTTGGTGAAGCTGATCGCGAGAAGATCGCAGCGGCCACTTCTGTGCTGCACATGATCAGTGAATTGCGCCGTACACGCATTTCCGGCTCCCTTGATAATCACAAACGCAAGGTTGGTCGAAATTGGGTTGCTGTGGTGAATGGTGAACATGTGCCATTGAAACTTAAGAAACTCAGAAATGAGGGAGCGACCGTCAAGATAGGTGACAGGAAAATTGAAATAGAAACTGATTGGCGGCCCGGTCAGTCTCTGGCTGAAGTGAAAATGGATGATGAATCCATATCCATTAAGGTGGATATCAATTACACAGGATACCGTATTCGTTGGCGAGGCGCAGACATGAATGTGAAGATGATGACACATCGTCAGGCAGAATTGTTGAACTTGATGCCAGAAAAGATAGCGCCGGACACATCCAATATGCTTCTGTGTCCGATGCCTGGTCTGGTTGTTTCCCTTGCGGTGGCAGAAGGTGATGAAGTGCAAGAGGGGCAGGCACTAGCCACAGTTGAAGCCATGAAGATGGAAAACATTTTGCGAGCTGAGAAATCCTGCAAAGTGTCCAAGGTGAATGTAAAAGCAGGCGATAGTCTCGCACTGGACGATGTGATCATGGAATTTGAGTAGGTTTCAGGCTCAGCGTGCAAATACGAACACTCATTGGGATTTATTGTCCAATTGGAATGTGTGGCTCTCGGATGTATAAAGGTTACTGAGCAAAGAGGTGCTTTATGACTGACAAGAAAACCAAACGTGATTGGATCGATCTGGCCTCCAAAGAAATGCGTGGTGGCGATCCGGAGAGTCTTGTCTGGCAGACACCTGAAGGTATTACAGTAAAGCCGTTATACACGGCTGAGGATCTGGAAGGAATGGAACACCTGGACAATCTTCCAGGTTTTGAGCCTTTCCTGCGCGGGCCGAAAGCAACTATGTATGCCGGGCGTCCGTGGACAATCCGACAATATGCAGGGTTTTCGACAGCTGAAGAGTCCAATGCATTTTATCGAAAGAATCTGGCTGCTGGGCAAAAGGGTTTGTCTGTGGCATTCGATCTTGCGACACACAGGGGTTATGACTCCGATCATCCTCGCGTGATTGGTGATGTGGGTAAGGCAGGTGTGGCGATCGACTCTGTCGAAGACATGAAAATCCTGTTTGATGGAATTCCACTTGAAGAGATGTCTGTATCGATGACCATGAACGGTGCGGTTATCCCTGTGCTTGCGTCTTTTATCGTTGCTGGTGAAGAACAGGGCGTTGATCGCGCGCAGCTATCGGGCACCATCCAAAATGACATTCTCAAAGAGTTTATGGTCCGGAACACTTACATCTACCCACCCGAACCAAGTATGCGGATCGTAGCTGATATTATTGAGTACACTGCAGCTGAGATGCCGAAGTTCAACTCCATATCCATCTCCGGTTATCACATGCAGGAAGCAGGTGCTAACCTCGTTCAGGAACTTGCCTATACATTGGCAGACGGACGCGAATATGTGCGTGCTGCAATCGCCAAGGGAATGGATGTGGACCAATTTGCTGGCAGGCTTTCCTTTTTCTTCTGTATTGGCATGAATTTCTTTATGGAAGCTGCGAAACTTCGTGCTGCGCGTCTTTTGTGGTCGCGTATTATGAAAGAGTTCAATCCGAAAAACC
Source organism: uncultured Hyphomicrobiales bacterium (assembly GCA_963922405.1). Lineage (GTDB taxonomy): Bacteria > Pseudomonadota > Alphaproteobacteria > Rhizobiales > Rhizobiaceae > JAALLB01. The sequence continues at coordinate 4,485 of CAWUJF010000241.1, forward strand.
CCAAGAGCCTTATGTTACGGACCCATTGCCAAACATCCGGGGTTTCGTTGCAAGAGCAGGATCCGTATAACAATGTGGTTCGGACTGCTTTTGAAGGCATGTCCGCTGTGCTTGGTGGAACCCAGTCATTGCACACAAATTCCTTTGATGAAGCAATTGCACTACCCACGGAAGCGTCAGCTCGTATTGCGCGTAACACTCAACTCATTTTGCAGCATGAAACCGGTGTGACCAATGTGGTAGACCCCTTGGCTGGTTCCTACTATGTGGAGAGCCTGACCCGTGATCTAGCGGATGAAGCATGGAAGCTAATGGAAGAGGTGGAAGCTGCGGGCGGGATGACGAAGGCTGTGGAAGCCGGATTGCCAAAGGCGCGTATTGAAGAATCCTCAGCTGCGAAACAGGCAAGAATTGATCGGGGTGAAGAGGTTATTGTTGGTGTCAACAAGTTCCGTGTCACAGAACAGGAAGACATCGATATCCTGGAAATCGATAACACACAGGTTCGTAATGCGCAGGTGTCGCGTCTCAACCATATGCGTAAACATCGCGATCAGGACCTGTGCGATGCCACTTTGAACGAACTCACAAAAGTAGCTGAAACAGGTGAGGGCAACATACTGGCAGCAGCGGTTGAAGCCGCAAGAGCACGGGCTTCTGTTGGTGAAATTTCCGAAGCTATGGAAAAAGCCTGGGGCCGGCATGTGGCAGAAGTCAGAACAATCTCGGATGTCTATGAAGCAGGTTTCGAAGGTGATGAAGATTATGCACGCTTGAAATCTGATATCTCCGACCTGGGAACGAGCTTGGGAAGAAAACCCAGAATTATGGTCGTTAAAATGGGTCAAGATGGCCATGATCGCGGCGCAAAAGTAATTGCTACGGCCTTTGAAGATATGGGCTTTGATGTGGTGGTTGGCCCCTTGTTCCAAACACCGGAAGAAGCTGCGGATATGGCCGTGGCAGAGGATGTGGATGTGGTTGGTAT
>CAWUJF010000242.1:0-5465 GCA_963922405.1 uncultured Hyphomicrobiales bacterium
CTGGACAAAGTAGTAGACCGCTTGCTTGAAAGGCGCCCTGAAATTCGTCTTCTGTTTCTTGTGGGTTCCTGCCCATCGGAAGTCATAAAACTTGATCTCGAGCGCGCCGCGACGCGGTTATCAGGTAGATACAATCCTGATGTGAGAATTTTGAACTATTCAGGGAGTGGCATCGAAACTACTTTCACGCAAGGGGAGGACGCCTGTTTGGCTTCCCTTGTTCCCACATTGCCACCACAGCCAGATAACGCACCTGCCAGCCTTATGGTGGTGGGAACGCTTGCCGATGTGGTCGAAGATCAGTTTGCCAGAATTTTTGAAGCGATGGGCATCTCAAATGTGAGATTTTTCCCGGCGCGTTTGGCGGATGATATGCCTGATGTGGGTGAGAACACAGTATTTATACTGGCTCAACCGTTTCTGACAGATACCGCTGCTGCCTTGACTAAACGAGGTGCAAAGCATTTGCAGGCACCTTTCCCGCTTGGGGCAAACGGTACAACCGCTTGGTTGAAAGCTGTTGCTGATACATTCAATATCGACAGCAATATTTTTGAGGCTGCCACTAGGAATGCACGTGAAAGAGCCAACCGTGCCGTGAGCAGACATCGTGAAAAACTCAGCGGTCAAAAGGTATTTTTCTTTCCCGATTCCCAACTGGAAATTCCGTTAGCTCGATTTCTTGGTGACGAACTGGGCATGATCGCTTCAGAAGTTGGTACACCTTATCTCAATCGTCAGATACTTGCTCCCGAAATCAATGCGTTACCAGAAGATGTTGTCATCAGCGAAGGGCAACATGTGGATCGCCAATTGGAACGGTGCAGAGCAGAAAAACCTGATCTGGTTGTTTGTGGGCTAGGTCTGGCTAATCCTCTCGAAGTGGAGGGCTTGACTACCAAATGGTCCATTGAGCTCGTCTTCTCACCAATCCAGGGCTACGAGCAAGCTGGTGATCTTGCTGAACTCTTCGCCCGCCCTTTAAACCGAAAAACAAGGTTGGCGGTCTGATGCAGTTAACGGTTTGGACATATGAAGGACCGCCACATGTGGGCGCAATGCGTATCGCAACGGCTATGACCGATTTGCACTATGTCCTGCATGCACCGCAAGGCGATACATATGCAGATTTGTTGTTCACGATGATTGAGCGCCGACAAAAGCGGCCTCCAATCACTTACACAACTTTCCAGGCAAGAGACCTTGGTGCTGACACCAGTCAATTGTTTATGGATGCTGCCAGAGATGCCAAAAAGGATTTCAATCCTGCAGCGATGATTGTCGGAGCTTCATGTACGGGTGAACTCATCCAGGATGATCCCGGTGGCTTGGCAAAAACCCTTGATCTGGGTATTCCGATCATTCCTCTTGAACTTCCATCCTATTCTAAAAAAGAGAACTGGGGTGCCAGTGAGACCTTCTATCAGATCGTCCGCCATCTTGCGCCACATGGTCCGGAAGTAAAATCTCAAGAACAGAAAACCTGTAATATTATTGGTCCTACGGCACTGGGTTTCAGACATCGTGATGATGTTCGTGAAATCGCAGGATTGTTGGAAAGAATGGGCATCGGTATCAATGTTGTTGCCCCGTTGGATGCAAGTGTCTCCGGTATCCTGCAATTACGGCAGGCTGATTTTAATGTGTGCTTATACCCTGAGGTTGGACTGACAACTTGTCAGTGGCTTAAGCGGCAATTTGGACAACCTTTCACCAGAGTAGTACCCATTGGCGTGGGTGCCACCACTGACTTCATCAGGGAAGTGGGGGAGATTGTTTCAAAGGATTTCGAGCCATTTATTGCTGATTGCGAATGTCAATTGCCTTGGTACTCACGCTCGATCGATTCAACCTATCTGACTGGAAAACGTGTTTTCATTTTTGGCGATGGTTCCCATGTCATTTCCATTGCTCGTGTAGCAAAAGAAGAGATGGGTTTTGAAGTGGTTGGTCTTGGAACTTATTCCAGAGAACTTGCCCGTGATGTGCGTGATGCAGCTGCCGATTGTAATGTGGAAGCGCTCATCACGGATGACTATCTCGATGTGGAAAGCAAGATTATTGAGTTACAACCCGAATTGGTTCTCGGAACCCAAATGGAGCGGCATATAGCCAAGCGATTGGGTCTTCCCTGTGCGGTTATTTCTGCACCGGTTCATGTGCAGGATTATCCTGCACGCTATTCTCCTCTTATGGGCTATGAGGGAGCAAATGTATTATTTGATACGCTTGTTCATCCTCTAACCATGGGATTGGAAGAACATCTATTACACATGTTCCGGGATGATTTTGAGTTCAACGATTCTGCTGGTCCCTCGCACCTGGGCCACAGTCCAAAACAACCAAATGAAAATCAGAAACCTTCTGAAAACACGAAGCCTTCCAGTTCATCCACAACCTCTCAAACTCCGATTTGGGCTAGTGATGCTGAAAGCGAACTTAAGAAAATTCCATTTTTTGTAAGAGGAAAAGCACGACGAAACACCGAGAAATTCGCCACTGAACGTGGATTAGCTGAAATTACGATGGAGACGCTATATGAAGCGAAATCGCATTTCAGCAGATAGGGAACGGATCAACATCGTATTGATCACCCTTGATCACCACATGACGGCTGCTGTCGAAGAAGCACGCAAGCTGCTCGCAGTGGATCTGCCTTCTGTAAATCTTACGGTTCATGCTGCAACTGACTGGGATCATAGTGTTGAAGCTTTGGATCGGTGTCGAACGGATATTGCTCGTGGCCACATCATCATGGCCTCGATGCTTTTCATGGAAGATCACATCAAAGCTGTTTTGCCTGACCTTGAAGCTAGACGTGAAGGTTGCGACGCAATGGTCTGCTGCCTGTCAGCAAGTGAGGTAGTGAAGAATACGAAGCTCGGCAAATTTAGAATGGACCGGGAGGAGGGGGCTCTAACCTCGCTTCTTAAAAAATTGCGCGGCAATCGCAACGACAAGCAAAACACCGATAAATCCGCTGGTGAGCGGCAGATGCGGATGTTGCGCAGACTACCCAAAATCTTGCGGTTCATTCCAGGCACAGCTCAGGATATGAGAATTTACTTCCTGGCGCTTCAATATCGTTTGGCCGCATCGAGCGAAAACATTGCTAATTTAGCCCGTCTTTTAATCAGCCGCTACAGCACTGCAGATAAAGTTAGCAAAGGAAAAATCAGCCGCTTTAAGGATCCGGTGGAATACCCAGAAACCGGTATTTATCATCCGTCCTTAAAAAATCGACTGACCACACAACTCGAGGAACTTCCAGCCAGCAAAAGTGCAAAAGGAACGATTGGGCTTTTATTGCTTAGATCCTACATCCTTTCTGGCGACACGGGTCACTATGACGGAGCCATTGAAGAATTCGAAAGACAAGGTTTCGACGTTGTTCCGGTGTTCTGTAATGGCTTGGATATGCGACCTGCAATTGATGCTTATCTCACAGGAGCAGGTAAAAAGATTGATTGCTTGGTTAGCTTAACCGGGTTTTCTCTGGTGGGTGGTCCAGCCTATAGCGATGCTGAAGCAGCAGTGGAGACATTGCTGGAACTTGATGTGCCGTATTTGTCAGCGCATGTGACTGAGTTCCAATCCATCGATAAGTGGGAATCATCTGACCAGGGCTTATTACCAATTGAGGCAACCGTTATGGTTGCTATTCCCGAACTTGATGGAGCAACTGGCTCCATAGTGTTTGGTGGCAGACCAGACGATGATCAGGATACCCGTCGAATGGGTGTTCATGCAGAACGCATTTCAACACTGGTCGCACGTGTGGAGAAGCTTGTTTCTCTAAGGAAGAAACAAAGGGCCGAACGCAAGATTGCAATTCCGATTTTCAACTTCCCTCCTAATGCGGGCAATATAGGGACTGCAGCTTTCCTTTCCGTCTTCGAAAGCCTCTTTGAAACGCTCGGCAAAATGAAGGATGAAGGCTACACGGTAGAGATGCCCAATTCCGTTGAGGAATTAAAAGCACAAATCACCAAAGGTAATGCTTCTCGTTTTGGCGCATTAGCAAATGTTCATGACACTATTTCTGTTGATGATTATGTGCGCTCACAACCTCATTTAAACGAAATTGAGGATCAGTGGGGTCCTGCTCCAGGAAAAGATAATACTGATGGTAGAGATCTTTTCATTCTCGGGCATCAGTTCGGCAACATACTGATCATGGTACAACCTGGATTTGGTTATGAAGGCGACCCTATGCGTCTTCTGTTTGAAAAAGGATTTTCACCGACCCATTCCTTTGCTGCTGCTTATCAATATCTGAAGAATGATTTCAGGGCGGACGCTGTTCTTCATTACGGAACACATGGGGCACTGGAATTCATGCCGGGCAAGCAATGCGGTATGAGCAAGACCTGTTGGCCTGATCGGTTGATTGGTGATCTGCCAAACTTCTATTTCTACGCTGCAAATAACCCGTCTGAGGCCACAATCGCCAAGCGACGTTCTGCAGCTACCATGATCTCTTATCTAACGCCTTCATTAACTCAGGCGGGCTTGTACAAGGGACTGAACGAATTAAAGGCAACGCTTGACCGCTTGAGAAAGCTGGAGCCTGGCAGAGAAGAAGAGTTTCGCGATGTTTTAGAATTGGCTGCAACTCAAGCTGAGCAACTCGATTTACTGGATGACTATACAGGTTCAACAGACCAAGAACTGGTTGATACTCTGCGCAACTCTATCCTTGAGATGGAATATGCGTTGATCCCGCATGGGCTTCATATAGCCGGACAGCCAATGACAGATGTTGAGCGTGTTGAGACACTTTCGTTGATTGCTCAATCATGTGGTGAAGAAAACCCTGATCACACAATGATTGAGGCAATTGTAAACGACGTACAGGACGTCAATATCCCGGAGGCTCAGGAAGCAATTTACAACAAGCTTTCAGACATCAATCAACAATTGTTGGACAATAAGGAACTGGACGGAATTATCTCGGCTTTGGATGGCAGGTTCATTGAACCGGCTTCTTCCGGTGATTTGTTACGCACTCCTGAGATGCTTCCAACCGGGCGCAACATTCATGGATTTGATCCATTCCGTATTCCAAGCCGTTATGCCGTTACTGATGGAACCAGGCAAGCTGCACGTGTTCTTGATCGTCACCTAGAGGTGGATGGAAATCTTCCTGAGAGCATCGCGCTCGTATTGTGGGGCACAGATAATTTAAAGTCAGAAGGTGGACCCATTGCCCAGGCATTAGCCTTGATTGGTGCAAGACCAAGATATGATTCCTATGGTCGTGTTGCGGGTGCAGAACTCATTCCTCTTGAGGAACTGAAAAGACCTCGCATAGACGTGGTGATGACTTTATCAGGCATTTTCAGAGATCTCTTACCGCTGCAATCGAAAATGTTGGCGGAGGCTAGTTATCTTGCAGCAACTGCTGACGAACCGAGCGATCAGAACTTTATCCGTAAACATGCTCTTGCCTATGCGCAGGCTGA
>CAWUJF010000243.1:0-5460 GCA_963922405.1 uncultured Hyphomicrobiales bacterium
ATATGTTATTTTCCGGGGTATTGAACGCTTTATGAATATTGATCCGGAGTTTTCCGAAGGGATGAACCCTGATGAGTGGATCCGTCGGATCTATAAACAAACTACCGTTTCTGATGGTAAGACCGGTGACCTGGCCTCGTCACAGAACATTGACGGTAATGCCGGTAAAGATGCTTTGACGTTTCCAGATTGGGAAACCTTTTGCGAAAAGGGTTGGTTCCAGTTTCCAATTCCTGACGAACCTCGTGTGATGTTCAAGAAATTCGTCTCTGATCCCGAGAAATATCCGGTTGATACGCCGAGCGGCAAAATTGAGATTTTCTCGGAAACAGTCTCCGGATTTGGATATGCAGACTGCCCGGGCCATCCTGTTTGGATGGAGCCGTTTGAATGGTTGGGAAATGGAAACGATGACCAACTTCATATGATCTCCAATCAGCCTGCAACGAAGCTGCACTCGCAACTTGATCAGGGTGCTACAAGCCGTTCCGGAAAGATTAACGGCCGTGAACCGTTGATGATACACCCGAATGATGCGAACAAACGAGGCATCAAGGATCTTGATGTGGTTCGATTGTACAATAAACGTGGTTCATGTCTTGCTGCGGCTGTCGTGACGGATGCCATTCGCCAAGGTGTGGTTCAGATCAGTACAGGTTCATGGTGGGATCCGGATGATAATGGCATGTGCCGGCATGGGAACCCAAATGCTTTGACCTGTGACCAGCCCACTTCCATGCTTGGACAAGGCCCAACTGCCCATACTTGTTTGGTGGAAGTGGAGGTATATACCGGTGATCTCGAGCCAATAACTGCATTCGATCCGCCTGTGATCAAAACAGCAATCTAACTGAATCATCAGCAATCGAAGGTAAATACCTAAAATTTTATCTATTTTTCGCAAGCCTTGCTCAAGCCTGACTGTGTAAACGTCAATTTACATATACACGGTGGGGGCTTACCGATATGAACATTGATGATGTAATGGCGGCCAGAGGGCCGATGGAACCAAAATGTATATCTCCTGATCAACCGATCACCGAGATGGCTAGGCGACTTCGAGAATTTAACATTGGAGCATTGGTAGTTACCAATTCCGATGATCAACTGATCGGGATCGTTTCTGAACGGGACCTGGTTGGGGCGGTTGCTTCCACACCTACCGAACTGGAAGAAACTACGGTCGCAGATATTATGACCAATAATGTGATTACCTGCACGCCAAAAGACGGTGTGCGGCTGGTTCTTTCCAAGATGAATTCCAATCGTATCAGGCATATCCCGGTGGTTGATGGTGATAAACCGATTACAGTTATCAGCATCCGGGAATTTGAAACGATCTGTAACCATCTTCAGGATCTAGCACTCACTGATGAGTTGACCGGGTTGAGCAATCGTCGTCACTTCATGGAGATGCTTGCTGCAGAACTCAGCCGGTACTCTCGCACTAAGATACCGTTTTCAATTGCGATGGCTGACATAGATCACTTCAAGAAAATCAATGACACTTATGGCCATGATGTGGGTGATGACACGATTGTAAAGCTTGCAAACATCATGCGCGATAAACTGCGGACGCATGATATTATTGGTCGTTTGGGAGGCGAGGAATTCGGGATTATTTTTCCAAATACGGAGTTGCCCGGAGCGGTTCTTGCCTGCGAAAAACTGGCAGCACTCATCAGAAGCGAATCCATCAAATCAGGTGATGCGGACGTTTCCTTCACTGTCAGCTTTGGTGTTGCGCAAATGGATGGTAAGACTGATGGCGTTGGCGGGTTGATGAAACTGGCTGACGAATTACTTTATAAATCCAAGAATGGTGGCAGGGATCGCGTGAGCTTCAGACCACTAAAGCTTGCTGAGAGTTAGAACTATCCACTCAAAAATACGGTAACATAATACCATATTTTTAACGCATTGATTTATTTATATTTTTTCGATCGCTATCGTAATAATATGGCTTGACCGGATAAAACGCTTGTCCTATAACCTGCGCAACTCGGGACCGAATTCGGGCCTGCAATAGTATACACCCTTATATTTGAGGCTAACCCTATGAAAACCTTCTCGCAGAAGCCTGCCGAGGTTGAAAAGAAATGGCTGTTGATTGATGCTGAGGACGTGGTTCTTGGCCGACTGGCGTCATTTGTTGCCAACCGCTTACGTGGCAAACACAAACCTACCTTCACCCCGCATGTGGATGACGGTGATAACGTAATCATCATCAATGCTGCTAAAGTGAAGCTGACAGGTAAAAAATACACAGACAAGAAGTACTACTGGCACACTGGTTATCCTGGTGGCATCAAGGAACGTACTGCTCGTGCTATCATCGAAGGCCGTTTTCCTGAGCGTGTTATGCAGAAAGCAGTTGAGCGCATGATGCCAGGCGGACCACTTTCTCGTCGCCAAATGAAAAACCTTCGTGTTTATGCTGGTACAGACCACCCACACGAAGCTCAAAACCCTACCGTAGTTGATGTGGCATCCATGAATGCCAAAAACAAAAGGATTGCAGAATAATGGCTGAACTTAACTCTCTTGAAGAGCTTGGTAGCGCCGTCGAAGGAACTGCCGCTCCAGCAGAAACTGCTCCTGAAGCACCTGTATATGTACAAAAGCTTGATGCAAATGGTCGTGCTTATGCAACTGGCAAGCGTAAAGATGCGATTGCCCGCGTATGGGTAAAGCCTGGCTCAGGAAAAATCACGATTAACAAAAGAGATTTTAATGTGTATTTTGCCCGTCCTGTTCTTCAAATGATCCTGCAGCAGCCAATTGTGGCAGCAGCACGTGAAGGGCAATATGATGTGGTTGCAACAGTTTCCGGCGGTGGATTGTCCGGTCAGGCTGGTGCGGTTCGTCACGGGATTTCAAAAGCACTAACGAACTATGAGCCAGAACTTCGCGGAGTTCTGAAAAAAGGTGGATTCCTTACGCGTGACGCTCGCGTTGTGGAACGGAAGAAATACGGTAAAGCAAAAGCTCGTCGTTCATTCCAGTTCTCAAAACGTTAAAGCGTTCGAGAATACCAATCCCCCAGATATGGATTGGAATTTATCGAGATCAAAGAGTCGCTTCGGCGGCTCTTTTTTTTCGATGCTGAGAAAAAGATCTAACCAGTTTTCTTCCCAATCAGCACACCAACATATTTCTGCTTTGTTATCGGGTTTTGTATCTGCTGGCCATTTGCTTCGCAGGGTTTGACCAGATGGTAACTTTGATACTTGTCCTAAGGTAATCCTGTGGCATAATCGTCAAGAATCGGGGCTGAAACTGAACTACAGGGGAAACTTTGATGACTTTCAAGAGAACTGTTCTCACCGCAACTGCTCTGACAATCGGGCTTGCATTTTCACCGTTGCAGACACCTATAACCGGCGTACAGTCAGCAGAAGCCAAGCTGTTTTGCTCCAACAACGGAAAACGTTTTAATGAGTGGAAGAGAGCTTTCAAGAAAGAGTATGCGGGCAAATACAAGAAATCCACTCTGGCGAAGCTAGATGGCATCAAATACGACACCTCCGTTATCAAGTTGGACCGCAATAACAAAAAGAGTTTCAAAGGAACCTTCGAGAGTTTTTACAAACGCCGCTCGAAAGGTGTAGCGCCGATTGCCCGGAAGAAATGGAAACAATATAAGAAGTACTTTGACCGTGCAGAGAGCAGGTATGGGGTGCCGGCTGAATTGATCCTTTCAATTTGGGGATTGGAAACTGCATTTGGCCGATACTCAGGAAACAAAAATATACTGCAGTCAACCGCCACACTTGCTTATGACTGCAGACGTTCTGAAAGTCTGTTCTTTCCAGAAATGCTTGCTGCCATGGAGGTGATTGACCGTGGCCTTATCGACCTTTCCAAGCGCAAAGGTGCCTGGGCGGGTGAAATCGGTCAGACACAATTCCTGCCACGAAGGTTTCTTGAAGGTGCCGTGGACTTTGATGGTGGTGGTGTTGACGTATTCCGGTCACCACCTGATGTGATCGGCTCTACCGCACGTTGGTTTGCTGTTAAAGGATGGCGTCGCGGGCAAGACTATGGCGAAGGTACCTCGAATTATCGCATCATAATGGAGTGGAATCGCGCAACAAATTACCAGAGAACAATTCCACGTCTTGCCAAAGAGATTAAAGGTTAAGTAGATAGATACCGGGACACATAGAACGGGTATCTACAATAACATGTTTCAAAAACTGGGCCAGAAGCTGCTAATGCCCGCAAGCGGCAGACAAATTGTCTTTGGGGTTCTGGCATTTTTTCTGATCAAAATATGTTTCATTTCAATCGGTTTCTGGTCGATGAACGGACCTCGACTGGGTGATGATGCTTATGTTTATCTTTGGTATTCCCTAAGTTCCATTTTCAACGATCTTGGTTCCTCACCTGCACTTACAAGCCTTGAGCAATTTGCAGCCAGCGTCCCACAACAAGACATTCCAGCCGAAGCACGGGATAACTTTTATCGCATCCTGCTGCGCACCGGAAATATTGCGCAAAACTACATACACATGTTTTTGGGCCTGATAATGCCTGCAAGCTGGTCATTTTATACGTTATTCTGGTTTCAGGAATTTTTCATTGTGATCGTAATGTCCGCGGGACTTTTTGCACTGTTCAGGACGCAAACTGAACTGAGGGGAACCGGTTTCCTTCTTGTTTTATTGGCGTTGGCAATCCTGCCGGGTCAGGGGATTCACTTTTTTATACCGAGCACCCTGGCGCTTTCATTCGGAATGATTGTCTGGGGTCTTGTTCTCAGTCGCAACGCGCACCCCTTATTGTTATTCTTTATAGGTTTGGCGACTTTACTCAGTCATCCTGTAGGCATAGTTCACGCCGGTTTGGGCGGGATCCTGGTTATAGTCCGATTTTTGCAGGCTAAAATAAAATTCAAACGCGCTTTGTGGGAAGCAAGCGCGTTGCTAATTGCACTGATGGCTTTTGTTGTGTTCCGCATACTGTATTCTCAGGACAATTCAGGAAGTACTGCACTGGTGAGCTACGGAATTCACAACATAGGGTTCAATTTTTCTGGCTGGTTAAATAACCTTTATGTTTTCTTCAAGCGAGACACGCCCGGACTGATAATTGTATTGATCGGGTTGATCGGCTTCCTTAAAACATTTCAAATAAAATCTGCCTTGAGTGTTATCGCGACAATTCTGGCAATATGTATCTTGGTAACCAGTCTACATGGAATTGACGGATATCCTTCTGAAGCAATGATCAGGATAACCGTGCCTTTGATCTTCATTCTGTTCATGCACGTATACATGAACGAAAAAATTAATGTTGCACCTGAAGCTTTGACAAAACTGCAAACCCGCACAGGAGCTTTCTATGTAATTTTCCTGATTGCCATGGCTGCAAACACCTATTCGCATGCACTGAGCAACAGAGAAACCCGATGGCCACAAATCGATCGAGCAAATTTATCTGAACAAATAGCAAATC
>CAWUJF010000244.1:0-5452 GCA_963922405.1 uncultured Hyphomicrobiales bacterium
AGGGCAATTTGATGCTTCTATCACGACTGTTAAACCCCATGAAAAAGATCGGGAGGGGAACTCACTACCCGGATACCGCGATGTTTTTCCAAACAAGCCTCCTGACGGTTTATTGCCCACATGTGAAGAGGCCGGCGTTCTGGGAGCTCTAACCGGTGTCATTGGATCAATGCAGGCGCTGGAAATCATAAAGGAAATTACAGGCACCGGTGACAGTCTTGCCGGGCGCCTGATCCTTTACGATGCAAAAACTTGCAGATTTCAGGAAATTTCCTATTCCCGACGTGGTGGGAAAAACTAGCTGCCCCGGCCGGAGAAATTGGAAATGGCCGGTTCCGCCAGCGTACCGCGTCCTCCCGTAATTTTATAAATCGCTAAACCACGTTCTGTTATCCCGTTTGAGCGAATTCGGAAGGCGCCATTAATACCCTGAAAACCGCGGGCAACCTCAAGGTTACGAGAACTGAACGCATTCGGCCCATGAATCCGCACCAGCTCCGAAGCCAATGTCACCGCATCATATGCAAGTGCAGCCTGTACTCCAGGCCTGTTACCAAACTGTCCCTGATACCGGGTGGCAAAATTATTGAACCTGGAAATATCACGTCCAGGATAATACGCCCCCTGCACTAGAGGATCGCTTGCTTTGACAGATTCCCAATTTCCGGAACCCAGAACCTGTTTGGATTTTACATCAACACCGTTTCTTCCCAGTCCGGATAGTATGATACCGGGAATTGGACCACCTTCAGGAATGTAAATCGTGTCGTTGGTTTGTACGCTGCCAATACTGTCATTGATAGCCTGTTCAATGCCTTGCGGTGTTCTGTCATACTTGATCACGTTGAGAGAGAAACCGTTAGCTCCTGCTGTTTGGCGCAGGACCCTTTCCCTCAGATCTCCTTCAGGGTTACGTGGAAGAAATGCTGCAATTGAATTTCGACCCAGAGAAGATGCGAAATTGAGAATGCGCCTGGTGTCAGATTGAGGAGTGTAGGAAAAGAGATAAACGCCACGGCGGGCAACGGTAGTGTCAGTTGAAAAGGCTATGGTCACTATGTTAGCAGGCAATGTTACGCCCGATGCGGCACTGACATTTGCTGCAAATAACGGGCCCAACACTAAAGAACTGCCCTCACTTACTGCTTCATTCGCACTTGCTTGTGCGTTGGCTGCTTGTCCTTTTGTATCTTTAACAACCAGTTGAATCCTATTTTGCCCGAAGTCTTGCACTGCCATTGCGGCGCCGTTTCGAAGTTCCTTCGCCACTGCGGCAGCTCCGCCAGGGATAGTTGCTGGTACCAACAAGGAAACGCGCACATCACCGTTTCCGATAACTTCCCCGACCGGGTTTGGTGTCAATACACGTGCAACACCGGTTTGAGAGGCGCCCTGAGATGCACCAGACTGGGGTCCATCCGAAGACGTCGCACATCCTGCCAGCAAGGCTAATCCAAAAACAGCCATGGATTTCCAGAGAAACAACGCTTCTAAAAATTTGCTGGAAATTCTCATTTCACCCACCCCTGAATTACTCTAGAATATTATTTTGACGGATATTAACATCAAACTTTCCCAAATTGGAACATTTCTATTTTCCAGACTTTAATTGCTGAAACAAGTTAGGGGCACGATATTTCAGGATTTATAATTCAAGGTGTGTCCTTAAAGGCACGGCATCTGGAGCCGGGTTTATATCTGGCCGCCACACCAATCGGCAATTTGGCTGATATTACGCTCAGAACACTTGAAACTCTAGCAGGCTGCGATCTCATAGCCTGTGAAGACACACGTGTGACCGGCAAGCTCCTGAAACACTATGGAATATCAATAAAAACAATATCTTATCATGAGCACAATGCAGAGACCGTGGGCGATAAGCTGATCGAAGAAGTCCAATCCGGTAAATCCGTTGTAATCGTATCTGACGCAGGAACACCTATCATTTCCGACCCGGGTTTTCGCCTTGTGGTAAGTGCCCATGAAGCGGGAATCCCGGTTTGGCCTTTGCCCGGAGCATCTGCGCCACTTGCTGCTCTGGTTAAGTCAGGCTTTGAAGCGGAAACATGGACATTTGCGGGCTTTCTTCCTACGAAGCAAGGGGCGCGCAGAACACGCTTGAAAGCACTTTCTAACATCCCTTCAACATTGATCTTTTTTGAAAGTCCGAATCGGCTTCAAAAATCATTGAATGATATGAAATCTGTCTTGGGTGGAGCGCGAGGTGTTTGCATCCTTAGGGAACTCACCAAACTGCATGAAGATATGGTCTCAGGCACTCTTGATGAACTAATCGATCATTACAGCGAAAGAACAGTCAAAGGTGAAATCGTTGTTGTTTTGGAACCCCCACATGAACAAGAAGTTGCAGAACCTGAGGAATTGTTACGGGATTTGTTAAAAACGATGTCTGTGGGTGATGCCGCTACCGAGGCCGCCGGTTTGACCGGACGCTCAAAGCGGGACCTGTATCAAATAGCACTAGAACTCAAGAAAAATGACAAACCAGCTTGATGATGGGTCCGAATCGCAAAAGAGCATATCAGAAGGGGATATGGGCTGAACGCATTGCCGCGATCTTCCTCCTTGCCAAAGGGTACAGGATTTTGACCATGCGATATAAGTCAAAGATGGGTGAAGTCGATATAATCGCCAAGCGGGGTCAACTTGTTATCGCTGTTGAGGTGAAAGCACGACAATCTATTGATGAGGCAGTATTTGCCGTAACCCATGAAACTGCCAAACGAGTCGAAAGTGCCGCTGGTTATTGGCTGTCTCAACAACGAAATGCGTCAGAGCTTTCCCTGCGGTTCGACATAATTGCCATCAGTCCGTGGCGTTGGCCGTTACATTTAGTTGATGCATTTTAGATCGCGAATCGTTCGAATTGGATTGCAACAAATGGCTGCGCTGATTAAATAAATTCGCAACGAGACATTTCAGGAGAAGTCGATGAGCCTCAAGGTTGGTATTCAGATGGATCATGTATCCACTATTCAAATAGCAGGCGACTCAACCTTCGCCCTCGGTCTTGAAGCACAATCACGTGGTCATACACTATTTCATTTCGAGCCAAACAGGGTTCAGTTACGCGATGGAAAAGTCCGGGCCGGAATTGAACCACTAACACTCCGAGATCAGGAAGGTGATCATTACACACTGGGACCTAAAGTGGATACTGATTTATCCAAGTTAGATGTCATTTTGCTGCGACAAGATCCGCCGTTTGATATGTCTTACATAACAAATACGCATATCCTGGAACGGGTGCATCCAGATACTTTGGTTGTGAATGATCCGGTTTCGGTTCGAAATGCGCCGGAAAAAATTCTCGTAACAGAATTTGCTGATTTGATGCCACCTACGCTGATTACAAGAGATTTTGATGCAATCACAGCTTTTAGAAATGAAATCGGCGATATCATCATCAAACCATTGTATGGCAACGGCGGTGCAGGCGTTTTCTTCCTGCCAGAAGCTGACATGAATTTCACCTCTCTGCTCGAGATGTTCGATCAACAATTCCGAGAACCACTGATCGCGCAAGCTTATCTGAAAGAAGTGAGGGGTGGGGACAAGCGAATTATCCTGGTGGATGGTGAGCCTGTTGGAGCCATTAACAGGGTCCCAGCTGAAACGGATGCCCGTTCCAACATGCATGTGGGCGGCAGGGCTGAGCACACAGAACTCACGGTTCGCGAACGAGAGATTTGCGAACGCATTAAGCCCACACTTCAGGAGAACGGATTTATATTCGTCGGAATTGATGTGATCGGAGATTATATGACTGAGATTAACGTGACTTCACCTACCGGGATACGTGAGGTGAAGAATTTCTCAGGAACAGACATTGCGTCTCTTGTTTGGGATGCAATTGAAAAGAGGCGGTAAAATTGTCGGGTGCTGAACTACCATTTCTGGATTTGGCATCCGCAGATTTCTCCACGCGTTCGGACACTGTAAGCGAAGCCCGGGATCAAAACTGGTGCGCCCGAACACCTTTTGGCCTTGCAGTACTGCGTCATAGAGAGGTTGGACTACTCTTAAGAGACAAACGCCTTAGGCAGGGAAGCTATGCATGGCCAGACATTCATGGGCTGGAAGGATCATTCGCTGAATTCTGGAAACGTAGTATTATCAGCACCACGGGTGAAACCCATAAAATACTACGAAATATCGCGGTCCCAGCTCTACATCTGGATTTCATAGATAGCCTGCGACCTGGGTTCTCCAAAATCGCGGATAAACTCTGCCTTGAGCTTAAGGAAAAAGAGACCTGTGAATTCATGTCTGATTTTTCTGTTCCATTCGCGGGAATGGCAATTTGCCTGCTGTTGGGGATGGATACAGATCAATGGCCTCAGATTTCTCATGATGCCTCAGATCTGGGCTTGGCTATGGGCGTTAGTTGCAAATCTCATGAGCAGACATTTAATGCAGCCTGTGACCGATTAATGCACCTTTCAACCGAATTGATTGAAAAGGTGCGGGCAGGAAAGGATCAGAACAGCTATGTAGCCAGACTGGTTTCGCAATTTGACATGAATGGTGTTGAAGATCAGCAGATGCTACTTGATCTTGTGGTTATTTCAATTTTTGGTGGAGTGGATACGACCCGTTCACAACTGGGGCTGGGAATGACGTTGTTCGCCAAATACCCTGAACAATGGGAGATATTGAGAAAAAATCCTGAACTGATACCGCAGGCTATTGAAGAAATGATCCGGGCACGCCCGACCACCACCTGGTCCACAAGGGAAGCCACAGAAGATTTTGAATTTTCGGGCCAAAGCATCCAAAAGGGTGAAACGCTGCACATGCTTGTTCATGCATCCGCTCGTGATCCACAGATCTGCGATGATCCGGAGTTTGACATAACGAAAAAGCGGAAAATCCATTTTGGATTTGGTGGTGGCGCTCATCATTGTATTGGTGCACAAGTTGCCCGTACGGATATGGCCTGTGCTTTGGCGTGTCTTACGCGGAATATCACAGAGTTTTCGGTCAAAGGTACGCCGACCTTTCTACCGGACAGCGGAAACACCAGCCCGATTGAACTTCATTTGAACCTGCAATTTTCTGACTAGTTTTGGCTCTCCAGAGTATTCAACTCTTCCAGCCTTGGCATTGAGAGCGTCGAATACCCAGAGTCAACAAAATGAACCTCACCGGTTACGCCAGAGGATAGGTCCGATAACAGATAGAGACCTGAGCCACCTACTTCCGCAATATCAACGGTCCGACGAAGCGGTGCATTACGTTTTTGATAGTTGAACATGGCTCTTGCATCTGAAACCCCGGCACCGGCCAGTGTTCTCACTGGGCCTGCCGAAATTGCATTTACTCTTATGCCGCGCGGCCCGTAATCATTGGCAAGATAGCGGACGCTGGCTTCAAGAGCGGCTTTTGCAACGCCCATCACGTTGTAATTTGGCATTACACGGGTGGCGCC
>CAWUJF010000245.1:0-5452 GCA_963922405.1 uncultured Hyphomicrobiales bacterium
TGCAATAAAACAGTTCTGGCCATTTTTTATCGCACCTGGAGCCCGCAAATGGCTGCATGATCATATAATAGCCGGAGATGTGACAAGTGGAACGGTTCAGGCGAATATCCCACCAGGAATTTTATTCCGCATCCGCAAGGGAGCTAAGCTGAAGCCCGAACATCTGGATATTAATCTGCGGGTCAAGGACTTCGCTTTCCGCCCATTTGGTGAGATGCCACCAATCAGAGAGGGTGTGGGAACCATCAAACTGGAAGGTATGAAGGTTTCTGCTGATCTCGATTCCGGCGCGGTGACAGATGTGGGCAAAAAGGACGTGAAAATACAAAGCGGTTCTTTTGTCATGGAAGACTTCGCAGCCAAGGAACGGGAAGGGGCTGCTACCTTGAAGTTTTCGGGTGACGCAAGAACGATTGCAACAATATCTGATCGCAAACCTCTCAGAGTGATGGAACGTCTGAAAGTAGACCCTCAACAATTTTCCGGTGAGGGCAGTGCCGATATCGTCGCCAAGTTCCCTATAGGAAGACGGGCCAAATATCAGGAAGTGGATTGGAATGTCCTGATTGATCTCCAAAACGGCAAGAGCAGCAAGAAAATCGATGGCCGTACTTTTTCGGATGCAGACCTGCTCATCGATGCAAACCCGGCAGGAGCTAAAGTCACAGGTACAGCAAGTATCAACGGTGTTAAGACTGATGTGCGCTTAACGGAGCCGATAGGAAAATCCGGCAAGGTCAAACGCAGCAGGCAAGTGGTGTCTGTCCTCACAGAAAAAGAAAGAAAAGCACTCGGTTTGGACCTTGCTCCTTACCTGACTGGACCAATCAAAATCAAAATCCAGGAAAACGGCAAGGGTGAACGCTATGAGATGGATCTAACAAATACAGAAATTTCTCTTCCATGGGTTGGATGGAGCAAAGGCAAAAAAATCAAGGCCACCGCGGAATTCGAACTGCAACGACTGAAGGGTAAAAAATATGGTTTGAAAGACTTCACACTGAAGGGGACAGGATTTTCAGGCGGCGGTGAATTGGTCGTCGACAAACGGGGTATAGTATCCGCGAGCATACAGAAACTGTCACTCAATGAAGAAGATGTGGTGGACTTTCGTCTAGAAAGAACAAAGGAAGCCTACAACATCAACGCCAGTGGTCTGTCTTATGATGCCCGGAGTGTGATAAATTCCCTAATTTTTGACAGTGGCTTCGCAAAAGCGCAAGGCGAGCGCTCAGTAAACCTCGTTGCGAATTTTGACAAAGTACGTGGATTTGGAAATCGTATCGTTCGTAACGCTCTTTTGATTTATGAAAGCCGAAAAGGCTCTCTGCACAAACTGGACCTGAGTGCGAACGGAAGTGATGGTAGAGTTTACGCCGTTAAAGCTCAACGCAATGGAGATCAGACACAATTTGTTATTGATGCCAACGATGCGGGCACCGCATTGGCGTTCACGAACATATATTCCCGGATGGAAGGTGGTCGCATTAGAGCAAATCTGGTGAAATCACAGGAAGGACCTTACCTGGGTCCGGTACGCATAGAAAACTTCACTGTGGTCAATGAACCCCGGATAGCGCGTCTTGCTTCTGATGTGAACAAGCAGGTTCATCTTGAGCGCGGCGATAACAACCGGCGCGAAGTAGTGCCTGTAGAAAAGGACAAGCGCGTAAAATTTCAGTTAGGTGAAGCCAGGATTGAGAAAGGAAACGGATATTTCAATCTAACTGATGCAGTGCTCAGAAGTGCAGCGCTTGGAATAACTCTGAACGGCATTCTCTATGACCAGAAAGACAAAATGGCTCTGCAGGGCACATTCATGCCTGCAAATGGAGTAAACCTGGCATTTGCAACAATACCTATATTGGGTCAGCTATTCTCAAACGGCCGTGACAATGCATTGATTGGTATTACCTACAAATTACAGGGACCAAGAACAAATCCCGAGCTGTTGGTAAACCCGCTATCGGTTGTAGCGCCCGGGATTTTCAAAAAAGTGTTTGAATTCAGATAAGCTTGTTAAACGGCTTACTCGGGCTTGATCAGAAAATGCTTTTTCTTGCCGAGAGAGAGTTTCACAACCCCATCATCATTCAAATGCTGACCTGAAACAGAAAGCCGCTCATCTGAAATCTGCTGATCATTGATCTTGATCGCGCCGCCTTTCACATGCCTGCGGGCTTCACCGTTCGACGAAGCAAGGCCTGCACTCACGATAAGCGACAGCAATCCGATACCATCATCAAACTCAGAACGGCTTACAGTTACGCTTGGCAGTGTGTCAGCTGCCTGACCCTCCTCGAAGGTCCTGCGTGCGGTTTCAGCCGCTTGTTCAGCTGCCTCGCGACCATGCACCATAGCGGTTGCTTCTGTTGCCAGAACCTTCTTCGCCTCGTTACGCTCAGCACCTTCCAAGGCGTCATAGCGGGCAATCTCATCCAGCGGAAGCGTTGTGAAAAGTCGCATGAACCGGCTCACATCCGCATCTTCGGCATTGCGCCAGTATTGCCAGTAGTCGTAGATCGGCAGATGCTCTTCATCAAGCCACACAGCGCCATCAGCGGTTTTACCCATTTTGGCACCCGAAGAAGTGGCCAGCAGTGGCGTTGTAAGCGCAAAGAGTTCTGAAGTTCCCATGCGTCTTCCCAAATCCACGCCGGAGACAATATTGCCCCACTGGTCCGAACCTCCCATCTGCAGACGGCAATTATACCTGCGCGCCAGTTCTGTGTAGTCATAGGCCTGAAGGCACATGTAATTGAATTCAAGGAAAGACAAATGCTGCTCACGTTCCAGGCGGAGCTTTACAGAGTCGCGCGCCAGCATCTGGTTTACAGAAAGATGTCTTCCCACATTTCTCAGGAACTCAACATAATTGAGCGACAACAGCCATTCCGCATTGTCTGCAAGGATTGCCTGATTACCTTCATCACCAAAAGTCAGGAATTTGGAAAAAACCTTCTTGATGCCCTTCTTATTGTTTTCAATATCGTCCGGGGTAAGCATCTTGCGGCTCTCATCCTTGCCGGATGGATCGCCCACCATTGTGGTGCCTCCGCCAATCAGGGCAATGGGCCGGTGACCGGTTTGCTGGAACCAGTACAGCATCATGACGGACAGAAGATTGCCCACATGCAGGCTGCTCGCCGTGGCGTCATAACCCACATAGGCCGTTACGCACTCCTTTGACAGAAGATCATCAAGGCCGGTTTCATCAGAGATCTGATGAATAAACCCGCGTTCGGACAAGGTTTGTAGAAAGTCAGATTTGAAGGCAGACATTTTATTTTTTTCTATTACTCTACATTAAACAGGATTCTGGCCTCTCTTAGCAGGGTGTTTCAGAAATATCACGCGGGAATTTCGAATTCACATGACGATTAAAACGGCAATCGGTCTGATGAGCGGCACAAGCATGGATGGAATCGATGCAGCACTCATCAAAAGCGACGGCCTTGATCATGTGGAGACAGGCCCGAACAGCTTCTTTGCTTACAAGAAAGAGACGCGGGATCTTCTGACCGAAGCCCTGGAGGACGCTAAAGCAATAGGTGAACGATCAGAGCGTCCGGGCGTGCTAAAAGAAGCAGAGAGGGCTGTAACGGATCTGCACATATCCGCGGTTAAAGAATTTCTGGATGAGAACAGTCTCACACGCTCAGAGATTGATCTGATAGGCTTTCATGGCCAGACCGTGCTGCACAGGCCGGGAGAAGCGGTGACCGTTCAACTGGGAGACGGTGTGCGACTGGCAAAGGAAACCGGTATTGCGACCGTTTATGACCTTAGGGCTAACGATATGGAAAATGGCGGGCAGGGTGCTCCCCTGATCCCGATTTACCACAAAGCACTCGCTGCCGGTCTACCTCAACCATTTGCATCCCAGACACCTGTGGTGTTCGTGAACATCGGCGGCATCTCCAACATCACCTATGTGGATGATGATCTGGTTGCCTTTGATACAGGCCCCGGCAACGCATTGATTGACCAGTGGGTGCAGAAAGCAATTGGAATTCCGTTTGATCAGGGAGGCATGATTGCGGCTGAGGGTAATGTGAGCTTGAAGGTTTTAGAACGCTTCCTGGAAAATGACTATTTCGCCAGGCCATTGCCCAAGTCACTAGATCGCCTTGATTTCAATCTGGACAGTCTTCAAGGCATCTGCACTGAAGACGGTGCCCGCACACTGGCACGGATAACGGCAGCTGCAATCCTGAAATCCGTCGATCATTTACCGAAAGAGCCAAAACTCTGGATTGTATGCGGCGGCGGACGTCATAACCCGCTGATCATGAGTGATCTTAAGCAATTAGCTCAACAACAGGGTTCTGAAGCCATAAGTGCCGAAGATGTGGGATTGAACGGCGATATGATGGAAGCTGAAGGTTGGGCTTATCTGGCGATCCGGTCAGCAGAAGGTTTGCCTCTGACCTATCCGAGCACCACGGGTGTAAAGACCCCGGTAAGCGGTGGTGTAATCGCGAAGCCATAAAGATCGATAAAGTTTTCGCTTGTCTGTAAACCGGTTGTTAAGCCTGTTGGTTTAGATTTTGCGTATCAGTAAATGTGTTGAGTAAAGTCTGATCCGTGTCTACACGCCAAAAAAGAAACTCCAATTGGCATCGGCTATTAGTACCCGTATTTTGTGCAGTATTAAGCGCCTATTTCATCTACCACTCCTACACAGGGCGCTATGGCCTTGAGTCTCACAGTGAGATGGTGGAGAAGTCCGTCAAACTCAAATCCAAGCTTGCAGCACTCAAATCAGTTCGGGAAGAACTGGAAACCAGAGTTCTGCTTATGAAGGATGGGTCAATCGAGTATGACATGCTCGATGAACAGGCCCGCTACAAGCTAAATCTCCTTCAGGAAGACGAAATTGCGATAATGCGGATTTCAAACTGAAGAATTGAACAAAATGTTACTTAACTGTAATCCAGTTAATCACTATTTATTCCTTTAAAAACAGTACGATAATTGTGATCAAAAAAGTTCATTTTTGAATTGTAATTTGCGTTTAAATCAACGATATTTCTCCTAACTCAAGGAGATGTCGCATGGCAACAAAGCCCAAACGCAGTTCAACATCAACTTCCCGTCCCAAGTCCACCGTACATAAATCACCCGATCCTGCAGATTTCAGCAAGGAAGAAGAGCTTCAAGCTTATTACGACATGCTTCTGATCCGCCGTTTTGAAGAGAAGGCTGGTCAGTTATACGGCATGGGTCATATTGGCGGTTTCTGTCACCTTTATATCGGCCAGGAGGCCGTGGTTACAGGAATGCAGATGGCAATCAAGGAAGGTGATCAGGTCATTACAGGTTATCGGGATCACGGTCACATGCTTGCTTGCGGCATGAACCCCGATGGCGTGATGGCCGAACTCACCGGCCGGCAGGGTGGATACTCGCGCGGCAAGGGCGGTTCCATGCACATGTTCTCGAAAGAGAA
>CAWUJF010000246.1:0-5447 GCA_963922405.1 uncultured Hyphomicrobiales bacterium
TCACCTCTTCGCGGCGTTCATGCTCAAAATCCACATCGATGTCTGGTGGTTCGTTACGCTCTTCGGATATGAAGCGCTCAAAGAGGAGATCCACCTTGCCCGGGTCCACCTCTGTGATGCCCAAACAAAAGCAAACCGCGGAATTGGCTGCCGATCCCCTGCCCTGGCACAAAATGCCCTGCGAGCGGGCAAAGCGCACCATGTCGTAAACGGTGAGAAAGTAAGAGGCATAGTTGAGCCTGCGGATCAGGTCTGTTTCATGGGCAATGGCTTTCAGCACCTTGTCCGGCGCCCCTTGCGGATAGCGCCTCTTCAGGCCCATTTGCGTGAGGCGTTCCAGCGCCTGTTGCGATGGTACGGGCTTGCCGCCCAGTTCTTCAAATACGGGATCATCGGGATATTGATATTTGAGTTCATCCAGCGAGAAATGAATGCGGGCAAACAGTTCATTTGTGCGCGAAACCGCCTCTTCATAACCCTTGAACAGGCGATATACTTCTGCCGGTGCGCGCAGGTGTCTTTCTGCATTGACCTCAAGCCTTGTGCCGATGGTTGCCAAAGTCTCGCCTTCGCGGATGCAGGAGATCACGTCCTGCAGCGGACGTCTTTCCGGTTTGTGGTAGAGCACATCGCCTATGGCAATGAGCGGTATGGAAAGACTGCTGGCCAGCATGGCGAGCTCTTTCATGCGGCGCTGATCCGTTGGGCCGTAAGACCTTAACAGGCCCAGATGCACGTAATCCTTGAAATGCGCTTCAAGCGTCACAAGGCAAGATTTCAAATGCTCCACAGAATGCGTGCCAGGGTGAACGACCATCAGCAGTCCGGCACCCATCTCCAGCAAATCCTGCAATTCCAGATGGCATTCGCCCTTTGGGGCCCGGCGTTTGCCGAGGCTCAGAATTTCGCACAGGTTCCCCCATGCTTCCCGGCTCTCCGGCCAGACGAAAACATCAGGGGTTCCATCCATGAACACCAGCCTGCAGCCGGGCGCAAAGGCAAGCTCTGCTTCCTTTGCTGCCATATGCCCACGCACAAGGCCGGCCACAGAATTACGGTCCGCAATTCCAAGGCCAGCCAGTTGCAGGGATTTGGCCTCCACCACAAGTTCCTCGGCATGGGACGCCCCACGCAGGAATGAAAAATTACTGGCAGCGGCCAGTTCCACATAGGTGTTTGCGTTGTTCATCCAAACATCCCGTGCACATACCATTTGGGGATATCGGTTTCACGCACGTAAAGGCCGTAACGGAAGAGCCATAGGCGGTGGCCGTCATTGGTCTCGATGCGGAAATAGTCCCGCGAATAGGTGCCTCGACCATCTTTCCACCATTCGCAGGCGATGCGTTCCGGGCCTTCATAGCGGGCGACCTCATATTGCGCCTTGCGCCACCGGAAACGAATTGGCGGGCCTTCCGGCACTTCAGCAACCACCTCAGCCAGTTCGGGCCGGGACAGCAGGATGATCGGCCTTGTGGCAACCTGGCTTTCCTGTTGAAGGGCGGCGTTTCCCTGTGCCTGATGGTGAACGGCGGGCACAAGAGCGAACTGGCGCTCGGGGATATGGGTGTCAGCAGTCTCGCAAACCAGAACCTGGCGCGAACCCAGACGTGAGGAAAGCCGGTCCACCAGATGGGCGATCGTGTCTGTTGTGACCGTATCATGGGTCAGGGTTTCCTGCTTTGCCTCCAGCCTTTCGCTGCGCAATACGGAAAGGCGGATCACGTCAAATCCGAACCCGGCCTCCCAGTCATCATGCAGGCTTGCCAGACGCTCATCAAACAAGTCCGCAATACGTTTGGCATGACGCAAGGGATTGGAAGCCTCCACCGTGAGCGACACGATCTCCCCATCCACGCGGAACAGTACCAGTTCGCACTGGCGCATGCCGGTTCCGTGTTTTTCAAGGCTCAGGGCCAGATTATCAGCCAGGATGCGGATGGTTCTCTGGATATCCTCTTCATACACCAGCGGCTCGGGAAAGCGTTTCTCGGCCACCAGCTTTGCCACCGGCTGCAGCGGTGAAAGAGCTTCATCTTCATTTCCCAGTGCCTGATCAAGCCGCTGCAGAACCCTGTTGCCGAAACGGGCAGCGATGGGTGCACGAGGCAGATCGATGATGCAGCCAATGGTTCTGAAGCCCACACGAGCCATTTCCGCCACCTGATCGCGGGGAAGCCGCAAGGCATTGAGCGGCATGGGTTCGAGCGCTTCGCGTAATGGGTTTGATCTCACGGCAGTTTCGCCCTGCTCAACGCCTGCACTAGTGTTTGATTTCATAATCGGATTGTTGCCATAGCGGGCAACCGCCCAGGCCGCGCCTGCCGTATCTGCAATGGCGAGGCTGATCTGAAACCCTTGCGCTTCCAGGCGGGCGGAGACATCGGCGAGCATCTTCTGTTCACCGCCAAACAGGTGGGCGCAGCCAGTAATGTTCAAGAACAGCCCATCCCGGCCGCTTAAGGCTACAAGTGGCGTATAACGCTCGCACCAGCGTGCAATCTGCTTGAGGAGTTGCATGTCAGCATGCTGGTCGTGTTGTACGCTGTCGATGCCGGGATTGATGGCGCGGGCGTCGCCCAATGTCTGCTCCACCTCAATACCGGCAAGTCTGTCGTCTTCTTCCAGTGCGATGATCCGCATGGCGTTTTTCACCATGTCGATCACAACGAGCGGTGATGTATCAGCCGGTCTTTTTATACGCCAGGACTTGCCCCATCGCTTGCGGGCGATGCGGTTTGTGGGCAGATGCGTGAAGTGGCACGCCAGTATGCGCTGCTGTAAGGGTATTTGCGGCATTTTCAAACGACCTCGTCTCGGGGTTCCAGGCAATGGTCCACTTTCCGGTGTGGCCATTGCGGTTACGTTCCAGAGTGAGGGAAAGCCGCATATTCCCTACTCCCTTGGTGAAATGTGGGTGTGCAAGCGATGCGGCGGGTGCCACATGCCAGCGGGTGACAGCGCTGGAGACTTCCTCTTCCCCTGACTGCCGGATGACGAAAATTGGCGTTCTGCTGGTTTGCGAACGCAAGGTGAGCTTCCGGCTTGCCGGAAAATCGATTGCTTTGGGGTTGCCTTTGATATGAAACACAACCGCTGCGAGGCCCGGCGTGACCGCAGCCTCTCCTGCGGCCCACAGGGCATCGTTTAAATGCGTGGGTCGTATGTGAATGAACCGGGATGCGTCAAAACCGAAGGGTTTCAAGCCTTCTGGAAAGAGCGCGCCTGTTTCAAGCACTGCAGCGGGTTCGGTAATCCAGATCACTTGCCCGGCATGTTCCAACCGCCCTAACAGGGCAAGCAGGAAGCCTTTTGCGCAGCCAATGTCGCGCGCGTTAGAGCAACGTACTTCATGCAGATCAGACAGGTTAAGGCCACCATCGAGCAGGTTATCAATCTCTTCCACGCCCAATGGCAAACACTCACCCGTGTGAGCGTTGTCCAAACGTTCCCGTGTGCCGTCAATCCTCGCAATTGACTGGCGCAAGCAGGTTAAAATTTGAGCGCGCTTCTGCACTGGCAACCTCAAATATTAATTTTGTTCTTGTTTTGTTCTTTTTATAATATTCCGGTTATGAGAGTCAATGTGAACGTGATCGGATATTTGCGCGCATGGTTTACAAACCACTCCGAAGGGATTGACCCAATGCACCACAAGACTACACTTGGCACTTCAAACTCAAAGAAATGTAACGGCTCTCAAGTGAAACGACTGCATATCACCAATGGCGACAGCGCGGCTGACATAATCGGCCAGACCTCGATTTCAGGAGAGGTTTTGCCCTGGCGTGACCCCATGCATCACGGTCCTTTTCCCGTTGGCGATGATCAACACGAGATCAGCCGTGTGCGGGCACGTTATCTGGCCGGGCCAGATCTTGATCTCGCGCAAGTGGAAGCCGGGTTTAGGGAAAGAGACGACAAATTACTGTCTGCCGCCAGTTTTGACAGTGTCGTTCTGTGGTTTGAGCATGATCTGCTCGACCAGCTTCAAATCCTGCAAATTCTTGATTGTCTTGGGACCATGAACCTGGGTGAAACCAGCGTTGAGATGATCTGTATTGACGAATTTCCGGGCATCGAACCGTTCAGGGGTATTGGACAACTCAACACAGATCAGATGGCATCCTTGTTTGATAAGAGAACTGTTGTGACCGAAGCAGCCATTGAACTCGCCAAAGCAGGATGGGCAGCGTTTTGCTCAGACGATCCGCAGGCGCTCACGGGGTTTCTGGATCAGGATTTCACCGCCCTGCCATTTCTCCGGAGAGCCCTGTTGCGTCATTTGGAAGAGTACCCCTCCACTATCAACGGGCTAAGCCGGACAGAGCAACAAATCATGCAAATGGTTGCGGACGGCATACATAACCCGGGGGACTTATTCGGACAGAACATGGAGTTTGAACAGGCTTTGTTCATTGGCGACTGGCGAACTTATTCAACCATTGAAGCTTTATGTGATGCCGGGCTACTAACCTGCGAGCCCGGCCCGTTCTGGCACCCGCCAAGGTCACGGGAAGAACTCAAAACCTTCGTAGCTCAGCGCATCAATCTCACATCACAGGGAGAGCGGGTGCTAGTAGGAGAAGTAACCGCAGATGGGCCGGGAACCAATGATTTCTGGCTTGGTGGCGTTCACTTTAGCCCAGATCAACCCATATGGATGTGGGATAAAACCAAAGCATGCCTCACACGCCAAAACCCTTAAGAAATGAACTGTCATGACAGCGCTTCCCACACTTACAGACCCTGATAACGACCCGCACCTATGGCTTGAGGAGATCGAAGCAGAAAAAGTGCTTTCCTGGGTGGCGGAACAGAACCAAAGGACGTTTGCGAAATTTGATACACCCATGTTCCGCGAAGACCGGGATGCGCTTACTGCAATTCTGGACACCGATCAGAGAATTCCTTATGTGCGTCGAAAAGGGGATGAACTTCATCATTTCTGGCGTGATAAAACCCATGAGCGCGGCATTTGGCGACGCACAACGCAAGCCAGTTACCAGTCCGATAACCCTGAATGGGAAATCCTACTGGATGTGGATGCGCTAGCCGAAGCTGAAGGTGAAGACTGGGTTTTCTCCAGCCTGAACCTCAATATGAAAAACAATCGCTACGCGCTTGTGCGACTTTCGCGAGGTGGCAGTGATGCGACCGTGCTGCGCGAATATGATATGAAAAATCAGGAGTTTGTGGAGGATGGCTTCTTTCTTGAGGAATCCAAGACAGCAGCCGACTGGATCAATGAAGACACATTGCTGCTGACCAGTTCCTATGGTGAGAACATGGCCACTACCTCAGGCTATGGGCGCACGGCACGAAAGTGGAAACGGGGCCAACCGGTAGAAGAAGCAGAAGTTCTGTTTGAAACGGATTCCGACAAGATGGCGGTCTGGAGCTGGATTGAAAAAACAAGAACCCCTCAAACCATATTCTTTACCGAA
>CAWUJF010000247.1:0-5437 GCA_963922405.1 uncultured Hyphomicrobiales bacterium
CAAGATGCTGCCGGAAACCAAGCGCGTTGGGATTTTGACAATCTCGGCTTCAAACCTGACAGAAGAGCATCTGCAATTGGCGGATGTCCCCTTGAATACACCCATAGGGTCTACCGAGGGTGGTCAGGAATTTACGCGCGCTATTCTGGAAAACCTGCCGGAACTCGATGTGGACAAGGCCAGGCAGGATAATATTGATGCGGCTCAGGATTTATATGTCCGCCATCCGGAACTTGGGGCAATTGTGTTGGAGTGCACTAATATGACCCCATATGCGAAGGACATGGCAGAAGCACTCAACCTCCCAGTGTTTTCTATCATCGATTTTATTTGTTGGTTTCATGCCGCTGTCTCCCCCCGAAGTTACAATTAACAAATTAAAATATCATTTTGAAACAGTAGCTTAAGTGATAAAAATTTAAGTTTACGTTACGGAATAATTCACAAGCCCATACGAAAGTATAACCATATGCTTGCATCGTAAAATCTCTGGGATATAGTTTTGTTTAATGGTTGGAGAAAACCGGCCATAGAACTAACAGGGAGAAGTAAATTGAAAAATTTAATTGCAGGATTTGCATTGTTGGCAGGTACAGCTCTGGCAGCAACCATGACCCATGCAGCTGATCAACGTTTCATCTCAATCGGGACCGGTGGTGTCACCGGGGTTTATTACCCGACCGGTGGTGCAATCTGCCGGATGGTGAACAAGAACCGTAAAGAACACGGCATTCGTTGCTCAGTGGAGTCAACTGGCGGATCTGTATACAACATCAACACCGTTCGTGCTGGTGAGCTTGAGTTTGGTGTTGCCCAGTCAGACTGGCAGTACCATGCCCTTAACGGTACTTCGAAATTCAAGGACCAGGGTACATGGGAAGGTCAGCGCGCTGTGTTCTCCGTTCACCCGGAGCCTTTCACACTGGTTGCCAAGAAAGGCGCCGGAGTAGACGGTTTTGAAAGCCTCAAAGGCAAAAAGGTAAACGTCGGTAACCCGGGCTCTGGTCAGCGTGCCACCACAGAAGTGGTAATGGAAGCATACGGGATGCAAATGTCAGACTTTGCTTTGGCATCTGAACTTAAGGGTTCAGAAATGGCGCAAGCGCTTTGTGATGGTAAAATCGATGCGATGATCTACACCATCGGCCATCCCGCAGCAGCGATCACCGAAGCTGCTACCACGTGTGAAGTGGAATTGGTTTCAGTGCAAGGAGGACCGATTGATAAATTGGTCGGGGAAAATTCCTACTACCGCAAGGCAACTGTACCGGGCGGCACATATCGTGGCACAGACGGTGACGTAACCACATTTGGTGTGGGTGCCACGTTCATCACTTCTGACCAGGTGCCGGAAGATGTGGTTTACACATTGGTGAAAGCTGTATTTGAAAACTTTGATGATTTCAAAAAGCTGCACCCGGCATTTGCAAACCTGAAGGAAACGGAAATGATCAGCGACGGTCTGTCAGCTCCGCTTCATGCAGGTGCGCTCAAATACTACAAAGAACGCGGCTGGAAATAAGCCATTAGAAGACCGGGCATGAAAATGCCCGGTCTTTTTCTATCCGGATATCACAATAATGATAATGCTGCGGGGAGGGCAGTCCCATGTCGGAGAGTGAAGTAAAGAATACAGTAGATACTGACGTAGATCAGATGGTAGCCGAGGTGGAAACCGGTTCCCGTAACGCGGTTGGATTCGCCGGTCGGTTTATTTTGGCAATAGCCTTTGTATGGGCGTTGTTTCAAATCTATATCGCCTCCAGCATACCGTTTACGCTAACCAGCCTGACGGGCATCAACGTGGTATTCAACAACCAGGAAGCACGCCAGATTCACTTGGCATTCGGCCTGGTTCTGGCAATGCTTGCCTATCCGCTCTTCAAATCCAGTCCGCAGGACAGGGTGCCCTTCTATGACTGGATTTTAGCAGGTCTCGCTGCCGTATCCTGTCTTTACCTCCTATTTTTCAAGGAAGATATTGCCGGTCGTGCTGGCCTTCCAACCACAGCTGACTTAACGATTTCAACAATAGGCATGCTTTCTTTGGCAGTAGCCGTTTACCGGGCACTGGGCCTTCCACTGGTGATCGTTGCCTCGGTGTTCATGTGTTATGTCTTCTTTGGTCATTTATCGTTTATGCCCGAGGCCATCCAATGGAAGGGTGCTTCCTTCGGCAAAGCTATGTGGCACTTCTGGATGCAGACAGAAGGTGTGTTCGGTGTGGCGCTTGGTGTATCAGCATCGATGATCTTCCTGTTTGTTCTATTCGGGTCATTGCTGGAAAAAGCAGGGGCGGGGAACTACTTCATTAAATTGGCCTTCGCTCTGTTAGGGCATCTGCGCGGCGGTCCTGCCAAGGCGGCTGTCATGGCGTCAGCGCTTTCAGGTCTTTATTCCGGTTCATCCATCGCCAACGTAGTGACAACGGGTACTTTCACCATACCTTTGATGAAACGTACTGGCTTTACGCCAGAGAAATCGGGTGCGGTTGAAGTTGCATCTTCCACAAACGGTCAGCTCACTCCCCCGGTGATGGGTGCGGCAGCATTTCTGATTTCTGAATTTACCGGCATTTCTTATCCGGAACTGATCAAGCACGCATTTTTGCCTGCGATCATTTCCTATATTGCGCTGGTCTACATTGTGCACCTTGAAGCGTTGAAGCTCGGCCTTAAGGGCATGGAGCGTCCTTCTGTAATGGGAACAGTAGCGCAGCGCCTCGCAAGCTTCCTGTTTGGTTTCATCGCCATGGGTATCCTGGGCATGGCAGTCTATTTCGGCCTTGGCTGGATCAAGGTCGTCTTCCCCGGCTTAACATTCATGTCAGCGGTAATCATATTTCTCATTGCCTATGCAATTCTGATCAGCAGGGCAGCAAAGGTTCCTGATCTGGAAATGGATGATCCAAATGCACCTATGTCGGTACTGCCAAGACCTCGTGATGTGGCCATTACCGGCCTGCATTTCATCCTGCCAATCATCGTCCTGATCTGGTGCATCTTGATTGAACGTCTGTCACCTACGCTTTCAGCATATTGGGCAACTGTGGCCATGATTTTCATCATCTTTACGCAAAAGCCGATCAAGAACTTCCTGCGCGGCACAGGTTCCATTGGTCAGGGCTTTAGAGACGGTTGGCATGACTTTTTTGAAGGCATGATCGCAGGTTCCCGCAATATGATTGGGATTGGCGTCGCAACCGGTGCAGCCGGTGTCATCGTGGGCACGGTCTCTCTAACTGGTGCTCACCAGGTTGTGGGTGAGTTTGTGGAATTCCTGTCCGGCGGTAACATCATGGCGATGCTCTTCCTGGTGGCAATCATGAGTTTGATCCTGGGCATGGGTCTACCGACTACTGCGAACTATATTGTTGTGTCTTCGTTGATGGCTCCAGTAATTGTATCGGTTGGTGCGCAAAGCGGTCTGATTGTACCGTTGATTGCCGTCCATATGTTCGTGTTCTATTTCGGCATCCTTGCGGATGATACGCCACCGGTGGGTCTGGCAGCCTTTGCGGCTGCAGCCATTTCCCGGGGTGATCCGATCAAGACTGGTATTCAGGGCTTTGCTTACGACATCCGTACCGCTTTGTTGCCGTTCCTGTTCATTTTCAACACGGAACTGCTTCTGATCGATGTGACAGCAACAAAGGCGGTGTTCATCTTCATTGTTGCGGTGATAGCGATGATGTTGTTCGCTGCGGCAACGCAGGGGTATTTCATAGCCAAAAGCAGAGCCTGGGAAACAGTTGCCTTGTTGCTCGTGGCATTCACCCTCTTCCGTCCGGGTTTCTGGCTGGACTATGTACAGCCTCCGTTTGTTGACAGGCCGGGTGTGGAAGCCGCGCAACACGCTGAAGCAATTGAAGAAGATGGTTTCCTCCGCATGATAGTTTCAGGACCGGACTTCGACAATCCTGATGAAATAGCGCAACAGACAGTATTGGTAAATATGGGTGCGCAAGGGGAAGGCTTACAACGGCTTGAGCAAGGTGGGCTGCTGGTCCGCGTTGAGGATGGCAAAGCAATTCTGGATGAACCATTTGCTGGCACGCCATTTTTCACAAAGTTCCAGTCATTCGATTTTTATGGCGATGTGCCGGTTGAAGTGAAAACTGTGCAGTTGGCTGCAGATCGAATCTATAAGGAAATTTTCTACCTACCTGCCTTGTTGTTGCTGGGAATAGTAGTACTGTCCCAAAGAAGAAGACAGGAGGTTCCAGCTTTCTGGGCATAAGAAATTTTATGGAAAACACCAGCAGTGAAAAACCCACCGTTGCTGTTACCGGTGCCAGCAGAGGCATTGGTCATGCAATAGTGAAAGAGTTTCATAAAGAAGGTTGGGAAGTCTTCACCTTGGCTCGCACGCCTTTTTCTAATGTGTGCCCCTGGGCCGAGGGGATCATCAAACACATCGAGGTTGATCTGTCTCAAGAGAATTCCATCCTGGAAAGTACACAGCTTTTAAAAGAAATGCTTGGTCAGCGGGGCTTGAACGCGCTCGTTAATAATGCCGGAATTTCTCCAAAAAGCCCGGATGGCAGCCGTTTGTCAGCCACCGACACCACGATGGAAGTTTTCCAACAGGTGCAAATGGTGAACTTAATCGCTCCATTGATGCTGTGTAATGAACTCTTGGATTCACTGTCGAGCGTCAATGGCGCCGTGGTGAATGTTACCTCTATAGCGGGCTCTCAAATCCATCCCTTTGCCGGGTCAGCCTATGCGGTTTCCAAGGCAGGCCTTTCGGCGCTCACTCGGGAATTGGCTTTTGAACTGGCAGAAAGTGGAGTTAGAGTAAATGCAGTGTCACCCGGTGAAATTTCCACCTCTATTCTTTCACCTGGTACGGACCAGATTGTGGAGGAAAAGGTCCCTATGAAACGCCTTGGGAGTCCGGAGGAAGTGGCTGAAGTTGTAACGTTTCTATGCAGTGAGAAATCATCCTACGTAAATGGCGCTGAAATACCGATCAATGGCGGACAACATCTATTGTGATTTCAGCATTTATCGTATTACGATGGTGTAAAGAATCCTGACATAGGTGGTTGCCATGAATATCATACCTAATTCCGTTGAAGCGCGTGATATCGCGTATCACATGCACAGCTACACCAATGCCCGCGCCCATATGGAAACGGGTCCCATGGTCATTGAACGTGGCGAAGGCGCTTATGTGTTTGACAACAATGGTAAGAAGTATTTTGAAGCTGTCGCTGGCCTTTGGAGCACTGCAGTAGGTTTTTCTGAGCAACGGCTGGTTGATGTGGCTGCGAAACAAATGGCCAAATTGCCATACTATCATAACTTTGCTTCAAAATCGCACAGCCCCGCGGTTGAGCTGGCTGAGAAGCTGATAAACATGGCACCTGTGCCGATGAGCAAAGTATTTTACACAAATTCGGGGTCAGAGGCGAACGATACGATTGTAAAGT
>CAWUJF010000248.1:0-5426 GCA_963922405.1 uncultured Hyphomicrobiales bacterium
TTCAGCACCGCTACAAGGAAATTACCGCTCCCGTTCATATTTATCACGGTGATGTGGACGACATTGTTTATGCAAAGGTGCATTCCATTGACGGACTTTCCAAGGATATCGAAGGCTCAAAACTTACAATCCTCGAAGGCGTAGGCCATAAACCTGATTACGTGGCCCGTGACCAGATTGCAGCTTCCATACGTGAGTTGGTTGGCATCAAGGCTGATCAGAATTTGGCATCACAGTGATTACTTGAAATGGTTCAGATCAAAGCGGTGCATTTCCTCCAGTAGTTCAGAAAGCCCGATGACAGCCTGTTCAATAAGCGCTTCACCCTTTTCAACTGTTGCCACAGCAGCATTGCCAGTGACGCCTTTCGGATTGAGATCCTGCATTTTCCAGCCAAATGCATGGGGTCCATAAGCCCGCAAATGCTTGCAGGAACCGTTCAAGTCCTGCTGGAAAGAGCTGAAATCTTCAGCCTTCGACATATCAACCTGATCTTTTTGCAGAGCAAGGACAACAGAAGTTTCGATATCACCACCATGAATTCCAAAAGACTTTTCTTCTGAAGTGACAATGTCACCACCAGTGATGAAACGCGTCCAGCTGGTCGCAACGCACAGCATGTCACATCGCACACGGAGTTCCGTTGCAATAATAGTCATGAGCGGGGAATTACCACCGTGAGCGTTGAGGATTAGCATCTTGCGAATACCACGGGCAGCCAATTCCTCCCCGATCCCGATCCATTTGTGAATTGCCTCATCAAAGCCAAGCGTCCGGCTACCTTCATAATCCATATGCTCGATTGAATAACCCACTGCTTCGGTCGGGAGAAAAGTGACAGGTAAGTCTTCACGCAATGCGCCTGCAAGCTTGCACGCAATACCACTTGCAATGATCGTGTCCGTTTCAAATGGCAGATGAGGTCCATGCTGTTCATGGGCACCCAGGGGAAGAACAGCGATCCATTCAGACGTGTCTGCCGCATCAATTTCTGCATCCGTAATTTGGGAATAATCGCGATTGGGGCTCATACTGAAATGATCTTTCTGATTTCTTCCAAGCGCTTTTTCTGATTGCCGTTTTCATCGAAGTTTCCGGGCTCCAACCATTGACGCATGGCTTCTCCGGCAAGCGGCCATTCATGATCAAGCAACGAAAACCAGGCAGTATCCCGGTTCTCTCCCTTTGTTACCATCAATTGGCGATGCACACCTTCAGCAGTCATGCCATATCGCAGCGCTGCACGTTTGGATGGTTCATTCAAATTGTTGCATTTCCACTCGTAGCGGCGATAACCCAACTCATCAAAGAGATGTGTTGCAAAGAGATAAAAGGCTTCCGTTGTAGCAGGCGTCTGCTGGATTAGCGGACCCCAATGAATATGCCCGATCTCGGAAACCCCATTGGCCGGATCCATCCGCATCATGGTTTGCCGGCCAGCGATCTTTCCGGTTTTCATGTCGATCACCGAAAAATACATGGGGTCCGGACTTGCGGCAGCCATTTCGAGCCATGGCTGAAATGCCTCACGGCTTTCTGGCGTGGTTTCCGGCAGCCAGCGAAAACGGCTATCCGCATCACCTGCCGTCGCGGCTTCAAACAAACCATCGCCATGTTTTTCTATATCCAACGGCTCTAACCGCACATAGCGCCCCTGGAAAACCTTTCTTTGAGGGGGTTCGCAACCCTGCCAGTTTTTAAGATCTTTCATGTCTTTTCATTCTACTGAAATCGTGTACTTAATCTCGACCAAACCAGAAATTCGAAAGGGACACAATGTTAAAAACAATCTCGGGGTTCGACCGTATCGGGGAAGAAAACGCCTTCACCGTCCTGGCACGTGCAACGCAGTTGGCAGCCGAAGGTAAGGATGTGATTAACCTCGGCATTGGTCAGCCTGATTTTGCGACACCTGAACACATTGTGGAAGCAGCTATCAAGGCCCTGAAAGACGGTCATCATGGCTACACACCAGCAACCGGCACGCTGGCTTGCCGCGAAGCGGTTTCCCGACGCGTACTAACAATGACAGGAGAAGAGGTTTCCCCTGAGAACATCATGATTATGCCGGGTGGCAAGGTCACAATGTATGCGGCAATTCTAATGTTTGGCGAACCAGGCACTGAGATCATGTATCCCGATCCAGGATTTCCCATTTACCGGTCCATGATTGAGTTTACCGGCGCAACACCAGTTCCAATTCCGATCAGAGAAGAAAACGGGTTTGGCTTTTCTGCGGAAGAAACACTTTCGCTGATCACAGACAAGACGCGGTTAATCATAACAAATTCGCCTGCCAACCCTTGTGGCGGGGTTACACCGAAAGAAGAAATCGACAAACTGGTCGCCGGCCTCGAAAACTGGCCGGACGTGGCAATCATGTCAGACGAGATCTACGATGTGATGACCTATGACGGTGAAATACATCAGTCCCTGCTCAATTATCCTGAAATCCGCGATCGGCTGATTGTTCTAAATGGATGGTCCAAAACCTGGGCAATGACCGGATGGCGCATGGGATGGTCAATCTGGCCGGATGCGCTTTACGACAAAGTACGAAAGCTTGCAGTAAATGCCTGGTCCTGCGTCAACGCACCCAGCCAGATGGCAGGAATTGCTGCCATTGATGGACCGCAGGATGCTGTTGATCAGATGATGTTGGCTTTCGACAATCGTCGCAAGCTGGTCGTGGACAAAATGAACGCAGTTCCAGGCGTTACGTGCGCGACACCGAAGGGTGCATTCTACGCATTCCCCAACATCAAGGATACAGGATGGAAAGCAAAGGAACTGGCTTCCACCCTGCTGGAAGAAACAGGCGTGGCCA
This sequence comes from uncultured Hyphomicrobiales bacterium, assembly GCA_963922405.1. Taxonomy (GTDB): domain Bacteria; phylum Pseudomonadota; class Alphaproteobacteria; order Rhizobiales; family Rhizobiaceae; genus JAALLB01. The sequence goes on from CAWUJF010000248.1 coordinate 2,828, forward strand.
CAATCGGCGGTCCTGATTTCGGGATTCTCGGCGAAGGCTATATCCGACTGTCCTACGCAAACTCTGAGGAAAATATCGAGCGCGCCATAGAACGCATTGCAGAGTTTCTAAACCGATGACGAGTAGAGCAATCGGCTAAACCACAAGCTGGAATAAAACACCTGAGATAATCGCGCCGGTTACACCGAGGCCAAGATATAGTGCAAACACTTTCGGTTTAACCAGAGAGAACACAGCCGCCATGGCCGGGATAGAACTCACTGCACCAGCCACCATGAATGACATGGCTGCACCATTACTCATGCCCTGATCGATCAACCCCGCCAACAATGGTGGCGCGATGTAGGAGTTCAAATAAGCAGGCATTCCCACAACTGCAGCGATTGCAATCGGCACAACACCTTCACCGCCCACGACGCTGGCGATCAAAGAGGCTGGAATATAGGTAATCAGCATGCCTTCTAACACATAGGCCAGCGCGAGCCATTTAATCAGGAACATCGCATTGAAAGAGAACTCCGAGCGGAACACTTCGCTTCTGTGCGCTTCTTTCCAGAATTTCCATTCCGGCTTGCCGTCCATTGGACTTGGGCCACAACCACAGCCAGATGCCCTGTATTCTTTCAACGGGTTTGCGAATACACCTGTTTGAAGAACCATTTTGATGAAGAACCCACCAAACAATCCCAATGCCACAGCCGAAACCGCTTTGCCCACTGCAAACGGCCAACCCAAGGCAGCAGCCGTGATGAGTAAAGTTGGCGGATCAATCAAGGGAGAGGAAAGCCAGAAAGCCATAACCGCTGACAGCGGTGCACCCAGTGCCAGTAATCCCGCAATGAAAGGGATCACTTCACATGAGCAGAACGGGGCCAGTCCGCCAAACAGTGCTGCTAACACAATCATTCGCGTTTCCCGGCCTTTAAATGCATTTGCAATCAGGACCTCGGCGCCAGATGCCTTTAGACCAGCGATCAAAAGAACTGCAAATAGGATGTAGGGCAACGTGCCAACAAACGCTTTGGCCGCAAAACTCATGACAGGAGTCAAGTTCGGCATGTCCAAGAGCGCGATTAAAATCGGCAGGATCACAATCAGCGTCCATACACTTTTCAATCGCTTGAAAATAGAGGTTGAAACTGGCTCTGTAGCCGGCGATTGAACAGTATCAGTCATGATTTTTGTCCTTCCTGATCAGCACAACATTCTTCCAGAATAAAGGCAGCCAGTTCCTGCAGGTGTGTGTAATTTGCACGGTTGATTATGGAACGACCATTCTTTTCCTGGACAATCAAACCCGCTGAAGTGAGAAACTTCAGATGGTGAGCCAGGGTGGATGCCGGTATTCCTGTGCGTTCCTGAATATCACCCACAAGAAGCCCATTGTCCCCCGCCTTAACCAGGGAACGAAGAACATCGAGACGGGACTCTGAACCCATCGCAGCAAATCCTTGAGCAGCAGAAACGTTTTCCATGTTCAACTCGCATTATTTCGATATAACTAGAAATATAGAAATATAATTGAGAGTCAAGCCTGATTATTTCATTCGAAACACAAAAACCCGACGCGCGGTTTAAACGCATCGGGTTGCTATCTTGGATTTACACTTATCCTGTAGGTGACTAAGGTCTACGCTTTCTTTTCAGCCCAGCGGCAATCGCTTGGATAAACTGTAATTCTGGAAATCCGTCTGTTTTTGCTCTGATTTATGAAGTCAGCCATGAACTTGATCTTTTGTTTATAAAGGCCGGATTTCACATAATTCTTGCAAAATCCATCAAGAAACTTCTGTTTTGGAACCCCGCTTACCCGGGCACCATAGGGAACCTTCACATTGATAGACATCAACATTTCCCGTTTTTTGGCGTCGGTCACCACATCCTTAAGATACATGTTGAGCTCGCTTGGCCCACGTCCACTTGGCAAAAACCAGCGTGCCGCTTTACGAATTGTATTCGCCTGTCCATCCATCCAGGCTTGCTGTTCCTCAAGCGTAGCATTTTCATACTCAAACGGTTGAAAACTGGTGATACCGGAAGATGTGACGAAAGTGAAAACACCCATACCGATCGCAGCAAACATCATTATATACTTCATGATAACCCCTCAAAATTATCGTTGAATTCAATAAAAACTTAAAATTGCTAAATTGAATCTGAGGTTATCACAGAAATGTTAACTCAATCCTGAGGTTTGCTTGCAGGGTTAGCCAATCTATTGGCAAGTATTTCAGAAACTAGAATCGCGGTAAATGAAATGATAATACCGATAAAAACGAGGGTAAAAGCCGTTTCGTCGCCTGTGGGAGACTGAAGAAATGAGTAAATCGCCAGGGCCAGAGTTTGAGTTTCTCCGGGAATATTTGAAACAAAAGTGATCGTCGCACCAAACTCACCCAGTGCTTTCGCAAACCCGAGAATACCTCCCGCAATAACACCAGGCATTGCCAAAGGCAGCGTCACAAGACGGAAAGTAGCCCACTGGTTCGCACCCAAGGTTTTCGCTGAATCCTTTACTTCACTATCCTGTACTTCAAATGCCAGACGGATTGGGCGCATTACCAGCGGAAAAGCCATTACTCCTGCAGCAAGCGCAGCG
>CAWUJF010000249.1:0-5424 GCA_963922405.1 uncultured Hyphomicrobiales bacterium
ATGGATGTAGCTGCATTAGCTACGATTTTTTCCCTGAGCAATGCGCCGCCACCGCCCTTAATCAGGTTAAACTCGTGATCTACCTCATCGGCCCCATCAACAACAAGATCGAGCTGTGGCAGATCCTCAAGGGTCTTGAGCGGCACTCCCAATTCATCACAAAGCTGCTGTGTACGAATTGACGTGGGAACACCAGTTATGTTCAACCCACTCTCAACTTTTTCAGCAAGCAATCTTACAAACTCATCAGCTGTAGAACCTGTCCCGATTCCCAGCTTCATGCCATCCTCTACTAGCTCTAAAGCAGCCCGCGCCGCCTCAATTTTCAATTCTCTGCTCATCTTTGAACTGGCTTGCTTTCTCTGTTCATGCTAGTGGCAAAATCACAAACCCACCAACCTACAATTTGGCCTCTGCACTATCATGTTGAGTTTGTTGTGCCAATTCCTAACTGTATCATCCCGCTCGCTATACAATGAAATATACACACATCATTTTCGATCTTGACGGAACTTTTGCCCATACGGCCCTCGATCTGCTCGGTACACTGAACAGAATTACACAGCGATTCTCTCTAAAACCCATTAGTATGGACCAATTTGGCCAAATAATTGGGCATGGTGCAAAGGCCATGATCGCCAGATCCTTCGAGCTAAATGACCTCGAACTTGATGAAGAATTACATGACGAGCTGTTTGATGAATTCCTGAAAGATTATTCTGAAAACATCGCCAACGAGACCTACATATTTGACGGCCTGCTGGATGCTATGGCTCAGCTGGAAAGCGATGGTTTTGGTTTCAGTATCTGTACGAATAAGACAGAACGGATGGCACGGAAACTGATCGAAACTCTTGGTGTTGTAGATCGTTTCCAGTCACTAACTGGTGGCGATACATTCGCGTTCAAGAAACCGGATGAGCGTCATTTGATAGAAACAGCTCGGCTGGCAGGCACAGAGGTTGCCAACTGTATTATGATTGGAGATTCCATAACCGATATCAGTGCAGCAAAGAACGCTAACATACCATCAATAGCGGTTACCTTTGGATACAGTGATATGCCGGTAAACGAATTGGGTGCGAACGTTATAATTGAACACTACCGTGAATTGGTGGATGCGGTCGGTAGGATAAACGCTTAGGCAGCGACGCCTCTACGCAAAACTGAAGCGCGATCGCTTTCGTCTTTCGCATTCCACTCTTTCGCCCAGGCAACAAACTCATCACACGGTAGCGGCGGAGTGAAATAGTATCCTTGGGCAAAATCACAGCCATACTCAGTCAGAAATTCAAGCTGACTTACGGTTTCTACACCTTCGGCAACTGTTTCGTAATTCAGGCTGTTAGCCATTGCCAGAATGGTTTTGACAATCACACGACCATGCGCGTCTTCACGATTGGTGAGCTTGTCAACAAATGAGCGGTCGATCTTGAACACATCAAACGGCAGTTGTGAAAGCTGAGAAAGATTTGAGTAGCCAGTACCAAAATCATCAATCGCAAAACGAATTCCCAGCTCCTTCAATGCAAGAATGTGGCTAAGTGCAATATCAGGGTTCTGCATTGCCATGCTCTCAGTCAATTCCAGCTCAAGCTTGGCAGGATTAGCACCTGTTTCTTCCAACACCTCGATGATATTCCTTGAAAGATCAGGCCTACCAAATTGCGCGGTGGATATGTTCACAGCAACGGACACATCGATACCCTGCTTCTCAAACCACTTGATGCGACGGCAGGCTTCTTCCAGAACCCAACGGCCCAACGGTAGAATAAGACCACAATCCTCGGCAATGCCGATAAACTCAAGCGGTGCAATCATGCCTTTGACAGGATGCTTCCAGCGAACCAAGGCTTCAACCGATTTCGGCAAACCGGTTCTGCAATCAATTTTCGGCTGATAATACAGCTCCAGCTGATCTTTCACTTCCAGCGCATAACGAAGGTCAGCTTCAATTTCCATGCGTCTGGAGGCTTCCTCGTTAAGCGCTTCGGAGAAGTAGCGGTAAGTGTTCTTGCCTTCTTCCTTGGCCTGATACATGGCCATATCAGCGCTTTTCAGAATAGTTTGATAGTCAGATCCGTCCTGCGGGAATGTGGCAATACCAACAGAAGCACCGATTGTCACCTTGGTGCCTTGAATGTCAAACGGCTCGGAAACCGCGTCAATAATGCGCTGAGAAACGGTAGCTGCATCAGTTGCATCTCGAATTTCAGAAAGCAGAACAGTAAATTCGTCACCACCAAGGCGCGCAAGCATCTGTTTATTTTTCTGAGATTGCGCCTCATTCCCCTCGTCATCGTCCTCCACCGGTGTAGGAGTCACAGATTTGAAACCAATCAGATCTTCTGCCCGCAGAACATTTGCAAGTCTCTCGGAAAACTGGCTTAAGAGCACATCACCTGCATCGTGGCCATGTGTATCATTAACCCGCTTAAATCCATCCAGATCCACAAATAGAAGCGCACCTGTTGACTTCTGGCGCACATTACGGCGAATGGCACGTGTAAGTTCTTTTCTGAAAAACTCCCGGTTTGGCAATTTGGTGGTACGGTCCACATAGGCCAATTCGTAGATTTGCTCTATGTTCTGGCGCAACTTGCCGATCATGCCGGAAATTGCAGTACCTAAATGGCGGATCTCTGTCGGTCCTTCAACAGGGATATCTGCCTCCATTTCACCGTTGGAAATTTCCTTGGCGACCTTCGAAAGACGCATAATCGGCTGAGTGATCTGCTGAACCACATAGCTCGCTACAATCAAACCGAGCAGGAAGATCGGGATAGTTGAAATGATGTTTGATTTCACGATTGGCAGAGCAACCTGGGTAAATCCTGGATTGTCAAACCGGATCATGACTGAACCAATCACACCACCCTCGCGCATTAAAGGCTCAACAACAGTGATTGTTTCCCCTGAAACGCCGAACCTAGCTTCAGCATTCTCCATGGCTTGCGTTTGTTCAGGAATTTCCTCATAGGCCAACAATGTGGGTGTAAGTGTGTCCCCATCAAGGAAGAAGGTTTTGTCACGGTCGACGGCATTAACCTGCTTTACGTGCTCAGTCTGCCTGACAGAGGAAAGAATGCCCTCAATCTCGTCCAGACTGAAATGATCGAACTGTTTTTCAAGGCTGCGTGCTACCACATTGGTCAGCGAACGTGCTTCCTGGAGGCTTTGTTTTCGCGCCTTGTCGACTTCGAATAGTGTGTCAGAGAAAAGTTGGGCGGCAAGAAGAGTAGCAACGAGGCCGGTAACCAACATCAATACTCTAAAGTGAATGCTATTTTTGTTTGGTTTTAACCAATGAAACATAGGTACCACCCTCTACACATGCGCCAACATATGAAAAAGGTTGGTAAAATTCGTTAACAGTTACCTTTTCAGACCGTTACAACAGTAATTCCGGCTCAAATGGTAAACAAAAAACAAAGATTGCTTTCTGTTCAACACTGTGAAACCATCGATGTGTTGTCTATCTGAGGTTAAGGCATCGGGCCGACCCTCGACATCTCTAAATTCTTTGGAACTTCAATGATTACGGCGAGTGATAATCTGCGCGGTAGCGCCTACATGCTGTTGGCCATGGCCAGCTTTGCTGTCGGTGATTCTATCTTGAAAGCAGTCAGCGGTGAGCTTCCATTGAGCCAAATCCTTGTAATCAGGGGTATTTTTGGCGTCGTCATTCTTTACTTCGCTTGTCTGTTTACCGGACAGCTGCGCCCGATTGCTTCCGTATTAAATTTGCCGATCATGTTGAGACTTGTGGGTGAAGTTGTTGCCACTGGATTGTTTCTAACAGCCCTCTTCAACATGCCAATCGCAAATGCATCCGCAATCATGCAAGCGCTTCCGCTAACCGTCAGCCTTGGTGCAGCTTTCTTCCTGGGCGAGGTTATCGGATGGCGCCGCATTATGGCAATTATGGTTGGCTTTGTAGGTGTTATCTTAATAGTTCAGCCAGGATTGGAGGGATTCACCATTTATTCCGTATTCTGCCTTGGCGCGGTTTGTGGAACGACCTTGCGTGATCTCGCAACCCGCAGACTTCCTGTTTCTCTGCCAAGTCTTTTTGTAAGTCTTGTTTCCGTTGCCGTGGTCGTATTGTTTGGCCTGGCGCTGTCATTTTTCCAGACCTGGCAACCGGTTTCGGTAACCCATGTGGCATCCCTTGCAACCGCCTCAGTTTTTCTGGTCACTGCTTTTGTCAGCATAGTAAGCGCCATGCGAATTGGAGAAGTGGGTGTAGTAACCCCTTATCGCTACAGCGTGCTGCTGTTCGCCATCATCATCGGCATCTTCTTTTTTGATGAAATTCCCAACACGCTGACAATCGCAGGTTCCGTCATAGTTGTGGCCAGCGGGCTATACACCCTTTACCGCGAGACGCGCAAACAGACAGAAAAAGAGCTGGACTGATGAAACAATCAGCAAAAACGCTCTCCCCACCAAGCATTCCCACGCTGGCGCTGGTTGCTGCAATCAGCCCATTGTGCATGAATGCCTTTCTGCCCTCCCTACCCTCCATGGCAGAATATTTTGAGACCAGTTCCAGCACCATGCAGCTGACTGTTTCCATTTATCTTTTGGGAACAGCAATCATGCAATTAATCCTGGGCCCGTTGTCTGACATTTATGGACGACGCCCAGTACTGCTGTGGAGCACAATCTTCATGATGCTTGCAACACTGGTCTGTATTTTCGCACCCACAATTGAAGTTTTGCTTGTAGGCAGAATTCTACAATCAGTCGGATCAGCAGGAATTGTCCTTTCCAGGGCCATTGCGCGCGATATGGTCGGTGGTGAGCGGGCTGCAAGCCAGATCGCCTACATCACAATGGGAATGGCATTAACCCCGATGCTTGCACCCATTTTGGGTGGTTACCTTGAAGAGTGGTTCGGATGGCAGGCAAACTTCTGGCTGATGTTCTACTTCGCAGGCGTGGTTGGTGTCATCATGTGGCTTGATCTGGGTGAAACCAATCAACATAAAGCCACCAGCATTACATCGCATTTTAAGTCTTACCCGGAATTGGTGCTTTCGAGACGTTTCTGGGGTTACAGCTTGACGCTGGCTTTTTCCGCTGGTGCATTCTTTACTTATCTTGGTGGCGCACCGCTGATTGGTGATGAATATTACAAACTGTCACCTTCACAATTCGGCTATTACTTTGTTATTATTGCCATCGGTTATATCGCGGGTAACTACGTCTCAGCCAGGCACTCAACCCGCTTTGGCATAAATCCCATGATGTTGGCAGGCAACGTTATAGCCGCAGGTGGTATCGGCATGGCAACGGTCCTTAGCCTTTGGCAAATCGATAATCCATTGGCATTCTTTGGTTTCATGTTCTTTGTGGGCCTTGGAAACGGCATTACACTTCCAAACGCAAATGCAGGTATCGTCAACGTACGTCCGCATA
>CAWUJF010000250.1:0-5423 GCA_963922405.1 uncultured Hyphomicrobiales bacterium
ATAAAGCTCATGAACATCCACTTTGGTACAAGGAACTGAACGGTTTTGCAGACCATGTTCCCGAGACTGAAGAATATGGTATCAGATCTTTCGTCTACCGCGCTCGTAAACCTTTTGATCCCGTAAAATTACAAGCCTTTATTAACACCACTTGGCCGGGCGTTGTGAGGGCGAAGGGGTTTTTCTGGTTAGCTACACGGCCAAGATATGTTGGCGAGATTTCTATGGCAGGCGCTCAGGTGCGAACAGAAAAGCTCGGTCTTTGGTGGGCGGCTGCACCCAAAGAGCTTTGGCCTGAAGATCCTCAATGGCATGCCGCTATGGAACCTTATCTCGATGAAGTATGGGGTGATCGTAGACAGGAAATCGTGTTCATCGGCACTGATCCGATGAGTGAAGCGGCGATAAAAAAACAGCTTGATGACTGCCTGATTCCTGCTCCGGCGTTTCTACCACAATTGTGGGAAAACCTTTCTGACCCATTCCCGTCATGGGAGAAAAAATTGTCATGACACTGGTTCAGAAAACCATTGAGAATGCAGCTATCGGGATTGGTGTATTAGAAGACATTAAAGATTTTAATGTTTTGCACCAACCAGGTGTTGCGGCAACAATTTGGCGCAGGCAACTGCCGCCAGAATTCCAAGGCTGGTTAGACAGCCTCCCTGTCGAAAATCTGCCGTCTACCCGGATAATTGTACGATCTGAAAATATTAACCAAGCAATTGTTGCTATTTGTACTAATGCTGGAATTACTGATGACGTAAACCGAAAGTTCCTGGTGGATGACTCCGTCATGCTGAGCGAGCAATTCGCTGAGCTGATGCAGGCAGACGTCGTTAGAATCCGGTTTGACGTGATCCAGGACGACGCTTGCAGGAAGTTCCACATCGATGCTGTTACCGCTCGACTGGTTTGCACCTATCGTGGCTCGGGCACACAGTATGGAATTTCCATCGATGGCAATGAACCAAAGCGTATTTTCACAGTGCCGACCGGCGCACCAATGATGCTCAAAGGAACCAAGTGGCCTGAGCCACCTGCGTCAGGGCTTCTACATCGTTCACCACCAATCGAGGGTTCGGGGATGACCCGTTTGGTATTGGTAATCGATCCGATTTTTGACGAAATCGAAGTCGGATAATCTCCCCAAAAAGAAAATCAAAACATGGGAAAGTAAAAGTAAAATGAGTGCAGTATCCTATTTTGCCAAATTAATAAGAGCGTCTGTATTAACAGCAGCAATGGCATTCCTTATTCAAGGAACAAATATCCAAAGCGCAAATGCACAGGCGGGTATTTTTGAAGTGATTCATCCTGATGTGGAACAGGGCGAGATAGAAATTGAGGTTCTCAATGGTTTCGCGTTGGAATCAATCGAAGACGGCGAGGAACGTTCGGTTCATGAAATTGCTGTAGGTATCGGGTTAACAAACTTCTGGAAGTTCACGGCAGCAGTCGAAATTGCTAACCCGGAAGGGGACAGTGCAGAAGTAGAAGCCTTTGAATTTGAAAACCTTTTGTTACTTACAGAGAGCGGGCATCATAATGAAGAAGGGTCCAGTGAAGACGAACATGGTGGATTTGTCTTGGGATTGTTCACAGCACTTGAAGTGCCTAGGGAAGGTGGTGTCAGCGAAGGTGCACTTGAAATCGGCCCTGTGTTTGAAACAGAGCTCGGTCCGTTGGAATTTGTCGGTAATGTACTTGTAGAAATTCCATTTGCTGGCGGTGAAGACGCTGGCTTGGCCTATGCATCCCAGCTAATTCTCCCTGTTAGTGATAACTTTGGAATAGGCGTCGAAAATTTTGGCGAATTCGAGGGGCTTTTTGGCGATAGAGGTGAAGACGTTCACTTCGCTGGTCCAGCCTTGTATTGGGAAGCAGAATTGCCCAATGGTCATGTGGTCGAGCCGAGGGTCGCTGTGCTTTTCGGCCTGAATGATGAGACACCGGATGCGGTTCTGTCATTCAATTTGGAATACAAAATCGGACAAGAGTAGTGTTCCAGACTTTAGTTGAAACTAAGAGACCTTAATCGCCCCCACTTAGTTCAACGAAAATGCCCGGTCATTTCATTCACTGAATGTCCGGGCATTTTTTTATTCTCCATTCTTGCTTTCAATTGGTAAACCGATTGCAACTCATCTCTCAACCTTCATTCCAACAAGAATCAAAGCACAAAATTCTTTTCTTATTTTGAGAGTTGTGACAGATTGAAATGATGTGGCGTATGAGAAAGGTTTTCCATGAGATACGAACGACCTGACAGTGTAAAAGATGCTGTTGCGCTTTTAGCTGGAGCAAAAGAAAATGCCTATCTGCTTGCTGGCGGAAGTGACCTGCTGGTGAGGATGCGTGGTGGGTATATCGAGCCGGAACTTATTGTAGATATCAAGTCTGTCAAAGGTCTGGATGAAATTGTCAAAAATGATAAGGGCTTCCGCATCGGAGCATCGGTTCCCTGTGTGGCGATGGGCGAGCATAAGGCGCTTAGCAAAGCTTGGCCTGGCGTCGTCGAAGCCTCTAATCTGATCGGCTCTAAGCAGATTCAAGGTAGATGTACTATTGCTGGTAATTTGTGCAATGCATCACCCGCGGCAGACAGCGTACCGGCATTGGTAGCCGCAGGAGCGAAAGCTGTAATCGCAGGACCTTCCAAGAAAAGAAGAGTTGCTGTTGAGAAAGTCGTCACAGCGCCTGGTCGCACATCGCTTGAAAAAGGCGAGATGGTAGAAGCCATTTTGTTGGATAAGCCTTCACCCAGATCTGGTGACGCTTACCTTAGATTCATTCCGCGTACGGAGATGGATATTGCAGTCGTAAGTGCTGGAGTTGCTCTAACACTGGATGCAAAGGGCCTCGTAAAATCTGCCCGAGTGGCACTTGGTGCTGTTGCGCCAACTGTCGTACTCGTGAAAAAGGCAGCCTCTGCAATCATCGGAACCAAACTGGAAGACGATGCTCTTGAGAAGATGGCTGAAGCTTGCGCAGCAGCTTGTAATCCGATCGACGACAAGAGAGGAACAATTGATTTCCGCAAAAAAGTTTCAGGTGTACTTGCCAAGAGAGCAGCAAAGATCGCTTACGAACGCGCAGGAGGAAAGTAATGTCAGGAATAGCAGTTTCCACAACGATTAATGGCGATGAAGTAGAGTATCTGTGCCAGCCTGATGAGACACTACTGGACGTGCTGAGAGACCGTCTTGAAATGACAGGATCAAAGGAAGGTTGCGGTACTGGTGATTGTGGCGCATGCAGCGTTATGCTCGATGGTCGCCTCGTATGTTCATGTCTGGTTCTGGGTGCCGAGGCAGAAGGCAGAAAAGTCGAGACAATAGAAGGCATGGCTGACGGTGAAGAACTACATCCCCTGCAAAGAAAATTCATTGAACATGCTGCATTGCAATGTGGTGTTTGCACGCCAGGATTTTTGATCGCCGCCAAGGATTTACTTGAGAGAAATCCGGACCCTACAGAAGAAGAAATTCGATTTGGTCTGGCCGGCAACCTTTGTCGTTGTACCGGTTATGACAAGATTGTACGCGCCGTCCAAGACGCAGCTCGCGAGATGAGAGGATAAGAAAATGGGATTTGAAGCTAATTTTACCGACAAGAAGTTCAAATCAGTTGGCACACGTCCCACACGCCCTGATGGCGTTGACAAAGTAACCGGGCGCGCCCGTTACGGTGCTGATTTCAATCTGCCCGGTCAATTGGTGGGGCGGATTCTGAGAAGTCCGCATGCTCATGCGAAAATCAAGAAAATCGACACATCAAAGGCTGAGAAGCTTCAAGGCGTTAAAGCAATAATTACCTCAAAGGATCTGCCTGACCTGACAAACGGTGATAGTGATCTGTACGATATCCTCGACAATTGTATGGCGCGGGAAAAAGCCCTTTACGACGGCCATGCAGTTGCAGCGGTCGCAGCTATTGACGCGAAAGTGGCTGCTAAGGCACTGAAACTCATCAAGGTTGACTACAAAGTTTTGCCTCATGTGACTGACGTGGATGAGGCTGTTGATCCCAAGGCACCACTCGTTCAGGAAAAAATGATCACTGGCGGGATTACCCCCAAACCGAAGAAACCATCAAATATTTCAAACAGAAGTGAATACGGTCACGGTGACATCGACAAGGGTTTTGAAGAAGCGGACTTTATAGTCGAGCGAACCTATAAAACCGAGCAAACTCACCAAGGCTATATTGAACCTCACGCCTGTGTGGCGAGCGTCAACGCAGATGGCACTGCAGAACTTTGGGTTTGTACGCAAGGGCATTTTGTTTATCGCCAGAACTGTGCTGATCTTCTCGGGATGAAAGTGTCTCAACTTCGTGTGACCTCGTCTGAAATCGGCGGCGGCTTTGGTGGCAAGACCCACGTATGGAGCGAACCTGTTGCACTAGCATTGTCAAGAAAAGCAGGTCGGCCTGTTAAGCTAGTTATGTCACGAGAGGAAGTGTTTAGAGCTTCTGGTCCCACAAGTGCCACATCAGTGGACGTGAAAATCGGTGCAAAGAAAGACGGCACAATCACAGCCGCCACCGCAGATCTCAGATACACCTGCGGTCCTTACACCGGTATGTGGGCTGAACTCGGTGCGATGACGGCATTCGCCTGCTATGATCTTAAGAACGTGAAAACGGTTGGCTTTGAGGTCTTGGTAAACAGGCCAAAAGTTGCTGCCTATCGTGCACCTTCTGCGCCAATGGCTGCATTCGCCGTTGAAAGCGCCATCGATGAGTTAGCTGGCAAAATTGGTATTGATCCGGTCAAATTCCGCATAAAAAATGCTGCAAAAGAGGGTACAAAAGCCTCTTACGGACCTGTTTATGGTCCGATTGGTATTGGTCCTACACTTGAGGCAGCAAAACGCCATCCTCATATGAAAGCACCTTTGGGCAAGAACCAGGGTCGCGGCATGGCTTGTGGATTCTGGTTTAACTTCGGTGGCCAAACCTGTTCTGACATCAATATTGGTGCAGACGGCACCGTCACGCTCGCAGTTGGAACCGTTGATGTGGGCGGATCCAGGGCGTCACTTTCTCTGGTGGCCGCTGAAGAATTTGGAATTCCATATGATCGAGTAAAAGCGATTGTCGCGGATACATCCTCCTTGGGTTACAACGATATGACCGATGGAAGCCGCGGCACATTCTCCTCTTCAATCGCCACGATTTCTGCCGCCCGCAATGCAATCAAGGTTCTAAGAGAACGTGCAGCAAAGATGTGGGATATCCCGGTAGATGATGTGGAATGGGAGAAGGGACACGCGGTTGCCAAGGGTGCGAAATACGACAATTTGGGCAAAAAATCTTTGAAAGAAATCGCTGAAGCCGCCGGAAATACGGGTGGGCCGATTGCAGGTCACAGTGAACTGGTCGCTGATGGTGCGGGCGTCTCTTTTGCCACACATATT
>CAWUJF010000251.1:0-5422 GCA_963922405.1 uncultured Hyphomicrobiales bacterium
GACTCCTGATTTACCACCCACTTGTGTAGAGCTCAGAATATTCCGTGAACTATTCGCCTCTAACCAACCCTCGCTGACAATAAGAACCTCACAAAAGCGCGGATTTCCAACAGTACCAGCAAATATCACACCGGAGCTGTGTGTAGAATTTACAGCTGTCGGTTGGGAAACAACGGATGCGCCCAAACACCCGGCAATAAAAAGGGATTTGAATCTGAAGTCCATGACTGTGCCTCAACATCGAAAAATGTTTCTGCACAGTCCTGCTGAAATTTGTACCACTAACACCTAAAAGATAAATTAATCAGCTAGTTAGAATCCTTTTTAGTCAATCCGAAGAGTGCCGCTTCACACATTTCCAGTCTTAAAATACGGATAGGCCTCAACTCAAAAAAGCAAAACCCCGCCATCTTTAAAAGAGGGCGAGGCTTCTTAGTGCTCTCTCAATTTATCTGTTATTCGCAGCGCAGCGTAACCTGTGCTGTGTAATTGCCGGTCGGAAATGTTTCACCGGCAGCAATTGTTGCTGTGTAATCCATTGTAATATCGGCCCGTAGCGCATTAGCACCAATAACCGTCAGAGTTGCGGTGGAATCCACGTCGTTGAGCTGACCTGATGCTACCGAAGGTCCGGCTGGCAAACCTTGCGCATTGAAGAAGGAAAAGAACCGGAAATCCACATCATAATTTGCTGAAAATTCAACGGCACTTGTCAGTTCAGGCGGCGCCTGAGTGAAGCCAATTAGCGGTTCTGCAGTAATCACATAAGGATTGTTCTGGAAATTCAGGTTCCTTGACGTTCTGATCTGCGCAAAGCCGGGACTTCCTCCAGCTTCAACGGAGCTGAGAACGGTATTGGCCACATTAGGTGCGATTACCCCGTCTTGAACAATCAAAATCTGGCATTCACGGTCAAATCCGACAATCCCGCCAAATATGACCCCGTTGTTAGCCTGTGAATTTACAGAAGTTGGCTCAGCGGCCAAAGAAGCAGCTAAAACCCCACAACAAAGTATGGCTTTAAATGTACTTTTCATAATCCGCCCTGTACCCCAGCTACTCTAAAAATCAACGTCAAATTTCGTTGACTTAAGCCTACCAAAATTCCCTAAAGATTAGATTAATCAATAAGATAGAATGTTTCAGTCACAAGTTAACCAAATGAAAATCATTCACATAGAAGTGTCACTTGACCGGTATAATTTCCCCCTGGAAATGGTCCAACATTGTTAACCGCTTCGTAATCCACTTCCACCTGGCTAGTGGATCCGCGAGGCAATCTTATGCTAGCTGTCCCATTTGCATTTCGTGTTCTCGGTCCCCTCACTGTTCCATTCAGTCTTGTCGTCGTGATAACAAATTGAGCAGTTGTCGTAACATCTGCAGGATTGAGACCTGTCGGTGCGGAAGTGAATCCGCCCGGATGAAACGCACTTAACCGAAAAACCGGACCGGTTCCCGGTCCGGAAACCCTTACTTCTGCCTCACCGGGTTGTCCCCCAGGTTGTGTTGAAGCAAGTATCGTGTTTCCCACATTCGTCCCCAAAGTTCCCTGTCCTGTAAGCAATATTTCACAAAATCTCGGATCCTCCACGACAGCAAAGAAGGGAGTGCCAGCTTGTTGAGCAGTTGTTTGTGTTACAGGATTTACCGTTTGAAACGCAATTAGCGCAGCTCCGGCAAGAACCTTTCCGGAATGAAATCGCATCTTTGCTTCTCTATTAAATAATTGTAATTACTCATTTATTCACATCTCAATGTCAATTCAGCAGAATAATTTCCCGCTAGAAATGGCGTATCCACCCGTCGTGCAGTGAAGTTAATTTCCAGATTGGTCACACCGCGTTGAAGTCTTCTGGAAATCTCACCCTGAGTTTCCGTAAAGCTAGTGGCACCTCTTCCGGTCACGGTTGTTGAAAAAATGGTTCCCTGATCAGCAAATATTGGGGAATCCTTGAATCCCAAAGGGTTCTCCAAATACATGCGATAAGATGAATTCGTTGCAGAAATCTGCGCAATCGCCGGCTCACCTAAGAACTCACTTGAGCTTAGCACCTTGTTGTCAATGCTCGGTTGCATCACACCCTCTCTCGAGATCGTAATGCCACAGGATTGTTGATTACCATTGTTGTTAGTTTGAGGAACTTGGATAACCGGGGCCAAATCTACACTCTGTGCAATTGATGCCGGTAGTTCACTCAGGCTCAGAACAATCAGACTTAGAGCTACCGTGCTGAAAAGTTTGTATGGAGATCGCTTGCACAATTTTTGGCGCAAATTCCTCCGTCCGGTGGTTCCACCGGTAGGTGTTTGTGCCTTGTGCAAGTTGTTTTCCATCTTAGTTCACGCGACCCTCTGTCGTCCAACCTTCTTCATCCCATGCTGAAGAACCAGCTGCTTGCGTATCAGTAAGATTCGCATTAGCGACTTCAACACCGTCCGAACCCGTACCTTGCACAGCATTGGCGGTTGCACGTTCGTTCACCTCTGAAACCGGAGCTATACCTCTGGTAAGCCCGAGTTCCATAAGCTTCAATTCCAGTTCCAGCCTTCTGACTTCCACGTTATACAAACGCGTACAGTCCAGACGTGGTGGCTTTTTGCCGAGCGGAATAACAATCCTGCCGTAAGCAGAAGTGGAATTCGCTGAAGATGACTGTTCCGGGTTACCGATCACACCAAGGTCTAGGTAAGCACCGCTACCTGCTACAGAAGATCTACATGTTGTACCATCCGCAGCGCGGACTTCATCCTGACCTTGTGGCAGACTAACTCCCGGCAAGTTAAAGCCGGAAATATTCTGATTTATAATCTGCGATTCTTGAGCAAAAGCCGATGTCGCAGAAATTAATGCAATTGAGCAGATTGCTATTGAATACGCTCTCCCAAAAATTTCCCGCATATCTGAGCCTTAATTGTTGTTTTTCTAGTTTGGCCAGGGAAGGGTACAGCTTCTGTGCATACCCGAACTTTTCTTTTAGAGTGACCATCAAAAGGAATGATCACATTTACAGGACGTTTAAAGTTTGCGCCGAGCGTGAATTCAGCTGGTGACACGCGTGCCCGAATTGGGCGGAAATGTTGGTCGTAAACTTTAACTTCCATGCGAATTCTGTGTCCATAAGGATTAGCTGGATAGACTTTGACTGCAAAGGCATCCGTAAAACTCTGGATCTGTCCACGCATAGGAGACATGGACTGCGCTGCTACCTGTTGTGGCAGCAGCGCAAACGCCAGGGCACAACCAAGAAATGAGGTTTTGATGAATGATTTTGAATTCAGCTTTTTCATGACTTGGTTCGTCCCCCTTAAGTCAGTTTATTCGCAAGTAAGAACAACAGTCGCTGAGTAAGCACCTGTTGGGAATGCGCCAGCGCTTGATGTAGCGTCCATATTTACTGTCACAGTTGTGTCGCCTGTGTTCAGGTCGATTGGACCAGAAGTAGCAGTACCCTGTGTAGTATCACCGGTTGCAGTAAAGTCAGCAGTAAACGTAGCTGCAGCACCTGCTGGAGCAGTTGTGAAAGCTGTTGGAGCTGCAACGCTAATGTCAAAAGCATTAGAGTTAGCAGACACAGTCGCGGAACCAGCGTTAGCTGGGTTTGTGCGTGAACTTAGAACTGTGTTGTTAGTACCAGCTTCAAGTGTACCAGCATTGATGTTTGAAATTGTGCATGTGTTCAGAATTGAACCATTGAAGATGACGTCGCCAGAAGCAGTTTGTGCATATGCTTGCGAAGAAGCAAGAACAACTGCGGCAGCGCCAGCAAGTTTGATAAGGTTTTTCATTTTACTCTCCTGTTAGCTTTAAAGCTTTTTTTGCTTATCTGACGCTCAGAGTAAGCACACAGGAAGTCTTCCACCCCGTGGATTATCAATCCTGCCCCATATGCCCACTTGCGCCCGAAATCAATCGTGCGAAATGGCCAGCTATCTAAACGTCACTGGAGAAACTACGAAACAAAAGTTTCAAAAGCGTTCGAGACGATGGTTAAATTTGTGGAAATGGTGACGGATAGGTTTTTACTAAAAATGGCATGAAATATGCTTCCTACCCAGCATGTATTTGAAAAAACTCATTATCGCATTTGTCACCCTCCAGCTTACGGCTGGAAATTGGTTTGTTACCAATGATGTGATGGCGGCCTCAAGCTCAGTGAGTTTCACAGGTCATGTTTCGAAATCAGATCCAGGCAAAACTTCGCTTTTTCCTAGGATAATAGTGAGTTTCAGCGATGAAGCAGCATTGCCTGTATCTGGCTACTTCGAAAACCCGATGGCTGTCACCGTCTATCAGGGCAGCCAGATGCAATTGGTTTCTTCCGGTTATTTCAGCAGATTTGAAGCGGGCAGATCCAACCAACACTATCGCATTGTGAAGCTTAATAGTTCCGGTATGCAGGAATTCACGCTTTGTGCATCAGGACAAAAAAATTGTTTGCGATATCAGGTTTTGCGCAACAATTAAATTACCGCTCTTTCCATAAACGCTTCGCCTTTGGCAATTCTCTCATATCCAAAAGGTGATAAATCGAGCGTCCTGTATTCGCCATAAGTAATCAATTCTGAAACGCCTCGGCCGATAGCAGGCGATTGCTGCAACCCGTGCCCGGAAAAGCCATTAACAAAAATAAAGTTCTCAACCTTATCATGTGGCCCTACAATCGCATTTTGATCCAGAACATTGTACGCGTAATGTCCGACCCAGGAATTCACAAGCTTAATCGCTTCAAATTGCGGAATTCGGTTAGCAATGGCCGGCCATACTTTTTCTTCCCAGATTGAATGATCAGCGACGAAATCCGTATAGTCTACTGCGGGATCATCATCCGGTGGGCAGCCGCATAAATAGTAAACGCCATCAGTACGCATATGAACACCAGTTGGATCAATAGTAAGTGGCAGGTCTTGATCTAATGGTTTTTCAGCATCGAAAATAAAGGTGTAACGTTTACGGGGCTCAACGGGGATCTCAATACCAGCCATACGCGATGTGAGCACTGCTCTGGGCCCCGATGTGTTTATCAGCTTACCGCAAGTGATTTTGTCCCCAGTGGCCAATATAGCAGCTTCCACACGGGTGCCACCGTCATTAAGCTCCAGATCGACAACTTCGTTCGTGCAGTACTCAACGCCGTTCTCTTTGGCAGAACGCTTCCACCAATCAAATATGGTGTTGCCGTCGAAATAACCTTCGTCAATCGGATTGTGGTTTGCTCCCACAATGCCATCCAGATTATAGAATGGATAATCCTTTGCGATCTCATCTCGCGAGAGATGCCTGGTACCAGCCCCACACCTTGATTGAATTTCCTGTACCGTGCGCAGTGTCTGGGCAAATTCTTCCGTATCAGCCAGATACATATACCCATAAGACTGCAACACGATTTCGGGAACACGAGGAGATCGGAAGAGCACACGT
>CAWUJF010000252.1:0-5418 GCA_963922405.1 uncultured Hyphomicrobiales bacterium
ACAATCGCAAGAAAAGAGCTGTTGTTAAAGAAACGTTCCCGGATGCGAAGCATGCAATCACACATTTCACTGTAAAATCAGAACATGGAACCGATGCTGATGGTTTCCCCATCGCTTCTCTTGTGGAATGTCGACTGGAAACAGGTAGGACCCACCAGATCAGGGTCCATATGAGCCATATTGGTCACCCGCTACTCGGTGATCAGGATTACGGAAAACACTTCCAGACCAAGATAAATACGTTGCCGGAGGACAGTAAGGAACTGGTCGAAACATTCAAACGTCAGGCACTACACGCCACCGTACTCGGGTTTGAACACCCCATAACAGGTGAGTTCATTCGCTTCGAAGCGCCAATGCCAGATGATATGAACGCGCTTGTTTCATCCCTTACAGCTCAATGATTACTTGACTTATTGCGGAAAGAAGCAGATAGACACCTTTCCCAAGACTACCGCTGCCGCGTGAGCAGCAGGCATTAGAAGCAATAACCATAATCCATGCCAGGTAAAAACCAGCGCTTAGTTGCGCTACAAACATCAATTTCCACTTCACGCGGGGAAATGACGGCCAGATAGTTTCAGGACAATTCAGTCTGAAATGAGAAATTGGCCGCAACCGCAAGAGAACCGGCAGATGATAAACATCGTGCTGGCGCGATAATTATTGACGTCTAACGAACGTCGCTAGAAAGAATTTATTTTGACCACATTCAAAGAACTGGGCCTGTCAAACCGCCTTTTGAAACCGATTAGTGCTGCAGGTTACAAGATCCCAACACCTATTCAAGAGCAGGCAATACCGCTTGCCCTGCAAGGCCATGATATTATGGGACTTGCCCAAACGGGCACCGGTAAGACAGCTGCCTTTGGCCTGCCATTGATCCAGCAATTAATCGAGAACGGCCAAAAACCCAAGCCGAAATCGGTTCGGGCGCTCATCCTTGCTCCCACACGTGAACTGGTGAACCAGATTTCCGATAATTTGCGCCAGTATGTCAAAAAGACCCCTGTTTGGATCAATGTTGTTATCGGTGGCGCAAACATCAACACCCAGCGGCGAACCCTCGCCAATGGATCCGATATCGTTGTTGCCACACCAGGCCGCTTGCTTGACCTTGTAAAACGCGATGCAATTCACCTGGATACAGTGAAATATCTGGTCCTTGATGAAGCAGATCAGATGCTTGATCTGGGTTTCATCCATTCGCTTCGTGAAATTGCAAGCCTCCTAGCAAGACCACGTCAGACCATGCTCTTTTCAGCTACCATGCCAAAACAGGTTGAAAGTCTGGCTCAAACCTATCTGGATGACCCGGTCCGCGTGGAGGTAGCGCCACCAGGGAAAGCTGCGGACAAGATAACCCAATGCGTTCATCATGTTACAGCTCGCAATAAAGCAAATCTCCTGCGTGAACTGCTGGTGGCTAATGGAAAATCATTATCGCTTGTTTTTGCCCGCACTAAGCACGGTGCCGAGAAACTGAAAAATCACCTTGTGGATCACGGTTTTCTGGCAGATTCCATTCACGGTAACAAAAGCCAGGGTCAGCGCGATCGGGCAATCCGTTCTTTCAAAAAGCAGGAAATTGAAATTCTTGTGGCGACAGATGTGGCTGCACGCGGCATTGATATTCCTGGTGTCTCCCACGTTTACAATTTCAACCTACCTGAAGTAGCTGAAGCCTATGTCCATAGGATTGGGCGTACTGCCCGAGCAGGAAAAGAAGGTGAAGCAATCGCATTTTGTGCACCAGAAGAGTTGCACCTGCTGAAGCAAATCGAAAGACTGATGGCGATTTCTATTCCAGTCGCTAGTGGCGATGAACCTGAAGGTAGCATCCCGAATGGAAGAAACGCGCGCTCACGAAATAATGCCCAACGCAAGGGAAAAACAAGGGCGAAAAACAATAAAAAACGCCGCACAACTGAAGCAAATGAGCAGGTGGAAGCTCCCAAAAAGAAGTTCAGAAATAAACAGATCACCGTCGCTGAATTTGATGCCAAGGAAAATCGCAGGAAGAACCGTCAGGAAAACAGAACGGAAAACCAAGAAAGCGGAAGAAGAAACCGTAATCCTCGCCGCAACCGTCATAGTGATCTGAATGAAGCATTTGGAACAGAACATTTGAGTAAGGTTCACAACAGCGAATTCAGTCAAGAATTCTCTGAAAAATCGGAAAACCAACGAAGAAAGCACAATCCAGAAAGAACAGGCAATAGAAAGAACAGAAGAGCGGATTTCAAAGATAAAAGTCAAAATCAACGTGGTAAAAACCGCACTGCAAACAAATCAAATGGTCGGAAAGCCAAATTCACGAAGAAAGAGAACGGGAACTTTGGCCGGAAATTTGGCGGCCAACCTTCACAAACTCGTTCAAAAAGACGTGAAAGTGCGTAAATTGAGCCAAAAAACTCACAAATTTAACGCTCTACAACCTTGTTTTTGTAGCAAAAAGGCTCAATAAGTGGAGATATCACGCATTATTACGTTTTTTTACAAACATTACCAAAATTTCATGCAAACGTCCCAATTCGTACCTATATAAAGTGTACCAGTTGTTTGCCTCGAAGAGGGAGCAACATCATTAAGACATAAGAAAGGGTGCTTTAATGGCCCAAAATATGCCTACTTTAACAAGCGAAAATGGTCTTTCGCGTTATATGCAGGAAATTCGTAAGTTCCCAATGTTGGAACCAAGCGAAGAATACATGCTCGCAAAACGCTATCTTGAGCATGATGATACAGATGCAGCTCATAAACTCGTGACCAGCCACCTACGTCTCGTTGCCAAAATCGCAATGGGCTACCGCGGCTATGGGCTTCCAATTGGAGAAGTTGTTTCCGAGGGAAATGTGGGCCTCATGCAGGCTGTAAAGAAATTTGACCCTGAAAAAGGGTTCAGACTGGCAACATATGCCATGTGGTGGATCAAGGCCGCAATTCAGGAATACGTGCTTCGTTCCTGGTCGCTGGTCAAAATGGGAACCACTGCTAATCAGAAACGTCTGTTTTTCAACCTTCGCAAGGCGAAGAGTCGTATTCAGGCATTGGATGACGGTGATCTTAACCCTGATCAGGTCAAACAGATTGCAAATCAGCTGGGTGTAAGCGAGGAAGAAGTCACTTCCATGAACAGACGCCTGGGTGGTGATGCATCTCTGAACGCGCCTATTAAGTCTGCGGACGGTGAAAGTGGCGAATGGCAGGACTGGCTGGTCGACGAGTCTGAAAGCGCTGAAAAGGTACTTATCAAGCAGGACGAGTTGGAAACCCGTCGCGAAATGCTGGCAGACGCTATGGATGTTCTCAATGACAGGGAAAAGCGTATCTTCCTTGCCCGTCGTCTTGAAGAGAATCCGATTACACTCGAAGAACTGTCAGGGGAGTTTGATATTTCCCGCGAAAGGGTTCGTCAGATTGAAGTGCGTGCTTTTGAAAAAGTGCAAAAAGCAATGGTTGCAGCGGCTAAAGAGCTTGCTAAACCTGCAGCTCAGCTGGAGCTTCAATCCAGCTAAGCCTGAAACGCCGCGAACTAAAGAAACAAGGGCCGTTAATCCGGCCCTTTTTCTATTTCAGAGCCAAATCGCTCACTGGTTGTTTTCTAAGCTGACAAGATGAAGAGATTTAACAAGCTCGACTTACTTGTTTTTCCATTCGTTGAACGCTTCATCAAACATACGCTGCCCTGTTCCGCCTTTTTCAAGCGTTAACAATGCACGCTTTCCTGTTGTGTATGTGATCGGCACATCAATCCAGCTGGCTTGTGTGAGCAACTGCGTATTAACGTTTACAGCCTGCTCAAGATTGTCCAGCGCAATAAGGAAGAAGCCTTCACTGACTTTAACAGGAACAGCAACCAACTGCTCACCACGAGCTTCTTCGGTTGATTTCATAACGACACGAGAAACTGTTTCAATCCCTTGTCCTTCAAAGTCCGGCGGTGTTTCAAATTGCATATCAATCAGATGGCTCGCAGAAAGTGCATCATCGGTGTTCCGCTTGATCGTGAACGTTACCTTCATACCCTTTTCCGGCACATCCATCTTACCGGTAATTACGGGTTCAGGCGGCAGGCTTTCATTTGGTTTCTGACGAACAAGTTCCCAGATAATACCACCAGTTGTTCGAGTAGCCCCTGATCCGCCACTACCTTCTTCATAAAGGTAGGCCACTTCCCCGATTGGTATACTGGATTGATTATTCTCTGGTGTTTCAGGCTTATCTTCAGGCACAGGCTCAACGACCGGTTGTTTCGGTTCGTTATTTTCTGCAGTTTCAGTTTCTGGTTGCAGCACCACAGGAGGTTGGGTTACCGGTTCGGTTTGTGGTTCTTGCTCAGGTTCTTCTGCTACCTTGTCTTCTCCATCTTCGCCAATTCGGACAGGCTCCTTCTCCTGATTAGCAGTTTCTGTTTCAGGAGCCGGTTTTTCTTCATCCTCTTTGACATTGGAACCATCACCCAGCAAAGACTGATAGGTGGATGTGGCCATTTCAATGAGCGAATTCTGGTTCAGCCACAATGCGTAACCACCACCGCCTAATAAGCCTAAGATGATTAAATATGTAACAAGCTTCCGCACAACACCTGTCTTGGCGCCACCTTGTACTGCTTGGGCTTCAGCAATCTGCTCAGCACTAACTTCTGGAGCTTCATCGGCCTGTTCCGGCATTATCTGATCTAGGTTATCAACAGTTGGCGGCTCTGATGGCTCGGTCTCTGGTTCTGATTCGATGAGACTTGCAGAATCAACAGCACTTTCAGCGCTCGAAGGCACTTCAACAGGATCAGGTGCTTCAGGTACTATCGGGGCTGGATCTTCAAGTTGAGTTGCAACCCCGGCGCCACCAGTAGCTTCCACATTTTCTGCTTCAATTACAATAATCGCTTCTTCGAGCAATTTTAGCTGCGACTCAATGGCCGCCTCACCCGGAGGAGGACTTAGACCGCGTAGTTGCTTTTCGATTGCCGCACGAGCCTTGTTGTAAACAACTTCCCGAACCTCTGGGGTATTCCTCGCAAGTCCCGAAATTGTTTTATTCAATATTGAGTAATAATCAGCCATCCCCGTCGCCGCTTTTCCTCTACACAATACAAGTTTTGAACATGCGGAATCATGCCCTTACGAATTGTAGTTTAGTCTTGAAACGGATCATGGACAAGTATTGTGTCATCACGTTCCGGACTTGTGGAAAGCAAAGCAACCGGACATCCGATCAATTCTTCAACATGACGAACATACTTAACTGCCTGAGCAGGAAGATCATTCCAGCTTCTGGCTCCAACAGTTGTATCCTTCCACCCCTCAAGTGTTTCATAAATTGGTTCAACCCGGGCCTGTTTGCCCTGACTGGCGGGTAAATAGTCAAGCTCCTTACCGTCAAGCTTGTATCCCACACAAATCTTAATTTCTTCTA
>CAWUJF010000253.1:0-5392 GCA_963922405.1 uncultured Hyphomicrobiales bacterium
CGACACTCCTCACCTATTAGGTTTTTTTTTTTATTGATTTGTCGACCAGGCAGATCAACACACCAATCCAGCCTATGGATGCACCGGTTCTATCTGGCAAAAAACTGGCTTTCATTTCCATACTTCGTGCAGGAAATGGCCTGTTGGATGGCATGCTGGATCTGGTCCCTTCTGCGCGTGTTGGCCATGTGGGCCTGTACCGGGACCATGAAACCCTTGAACCTGTAGAATATTACTTCAAAGTTCCAAAAGAAATAGATCAGAGGTTGGTAATTGCAGTGGACCCCATGTTGGCAACGGCAAATTCTGCAACTGCTGCAATCACACAGCTCAAAAAAGCAGGCGCAAAAAACATCAGATTTGTGTCTCTCTTGGCAGCTCCTGAAGGTATTCAGGCTCTGAATGAAGCCCACCCTGATGTTCCAATCTATACTGCTGCAATCGATAGTCACCTCAACGAACTCGGTTATATCGTTCCTGGTTTGGGTGATGCCGGTGATCGCATGTTTGGTACAAAGTAAAAATCCTTTGATCAACTAAGACTCAATTTCGGGGCCCATGTTCAAAATCCTGTCTAAAGCGCTTGCAAACAAATACATGGATGTCACGATTAACACCGGCAATGACTTTCAAACCCGTATTATTGAAAAACCCGGGCTTTGGATGACTGACAAGGAACTGGCTAATCTGTCTAACGACTTGAGATCGGTCGCTAATCAGACACTCAACGAAGGCGAACTCACATATGGCGTCTTTGCAGGTAATTCCCATGAAATGAGCCACACGATCATAACGCTGGTCACAAGGAAATCTGACGATAAACCTGTTGCTTTCAATGCTTTGGTGGTTTTTGACCTGCTGCTCGCGGAAAAACCGACGACAGTACTTCATTTAGGCCTTGCAATGGTTAGCCCAGAAGAACGCTCACGCGGTCTGTCATGGGTTCTATATGGCCTCACATGCATGCTTTGGTTTGTACGTCATCAGTTTCGGCCAGTTTGGATTTCCAATGTTACCCAGGTTCCGTCTGTTTTTGGTCTGGTTTGTAAGACATTTTCTGAAGTATATCCTTCACCCAAACAAAGAGAGCACCGTACGCTTAAACATCGGCTGATAGCACGGCAGATCATGGCCAACCATCGTCAGAAATTTGGTGTGGGCGAGGAGGCAGGATTTGATGAAGACCAGTTCATCATCACAAACGCCTATACCGGGGGTTCAGATCATCTAAAGAAAACCTTTGAAGAAGCACCAAAGCACCGGGAAACCGAATTCAATGATTATTGCAACAGGCAATTGAACTACGACCGAGGTGACGATGTTCTGCAAATCGGGAAAATTGATCTAGCAGCCGCAAGCAGATTCATTCGAAACAATGTACCACGGGCATCATTGTTTGGTGTTTTGATTGCCGCCTTCATTGCCGGCTTTCAGAAAACCATCTTACCTATTTGGCACTGGTTTGATATCAGCAAACACTGGGGTATTCTGAGGCCAATAAAAAAATGACATACACACTCCTCAATCACATGAAGCTGCAAACCCCACATTGGAATGGGACATGTCATCTTATTTGATTGCGGATAGTTTCGTTTCACTTGCAGCCGTGTTCGGGCTGTTTGTTCTCCGCTCAATCCTTAAGCAGGAAAACCCACCAAACCCACTTGCAAAAAGGTTTCTTTTTGGGATCAACGCATTACTGCTAATGCTGATATCCAGAGTGTTATGGTGGATCACCGATCATGATTTCTTTGACACATTGACAATTATAGGCGCCGGATTGGTGCCACTAAGTATCTTGTTGTTATATGAAGGTCTGCTTCGCCAACACGCTCCTGGCTGGTTGAAAATGTTCACTAGCATCGGCACTGCTCTATTCGTACTGTCAGCATTTTTGGACCCGGAGGTCGCAGATCCACCACGTATTGCAGTGCTCATGTTTTTCCAGGTTTTCGTTCTTCTCTGTATTGGTTGGCTGACACTTTTCAGAGACAAAACTCTGCTGTCAAAATCAGAAAATCAAATCATCGAAAGATTGGGGCTTTCTCTCATCCTCATACTTCCCTTCGTTGTTACCGATTACCGAAGTGAATGGATAGATGTGCCTGTCAGAATGTCTGGCATCGCAATTCTTTTGACCTGTTGGTTAGCTATCAGCCTTGGACGCCAAAACCTCAGACACCGCGAAATAATGATTTCCTTCACGATTCTGATTAGTGCATCCGTTGCAGCCGGCTTGTCCATTGGATTGTTTGCTGGCTTTGACATAACCACCAGCACCCAAACCATTGCTATTATAAGTTCGGCAGCAATGTTGGCTGCTGTCTATAATGAATCGAAGACCGTCATTCGGGAAGGACAGCGTGACAGTCTCTTGCGATACATTGCCGAAACCAGTGCTGATGATACAAACGAATTTTTGTTGGGAATTCAAAATCATTCTTTAGTGGAAAGTGCACTGATCCTTCGCGAGCAGGATCTCACCGATTTCAACGAGGCTTTTTTTGCATCTCTGTCAAATCTTGGCATCTCGAGATTTTCCGATTTGGAAACGATTACAGACAAGGAATTGCAGGAACAATTTTCCTGGTATTTCGAGAAATTTAATGCAACGCACGCGCTTTTCGCATCTCAGAACCCGTTGATACTCGTTGCGCTAAACATGCCCTCACTATCCTCAACGCCTGGCGCTGAGATCGAGTTGAAGGTCGTTCAGCGCATTGCAACGCTTTTGTCAGAAAAATAGCCTCATAAAAAATGATTTTCAGACGCCTAGATATCTATCACTGATTTCAACGGTCAAATCACCTGGAGTTCCGTTCCAGACTGTAGCCCCCTTCTCCACAATCGTGCAGCGATCGGCCAGCTTGGTAATTTCCTTCAAAGTCTTGTCCACAATCAGGAGGGACAGTCCAGACTGCTGTTTCAACAACGTAACGGCCGCCCAAATCTCATTACGAACAACGGGTGCCAGGCCCTCAGTAGCTTCATCAAGGACAAGAAGTTTGGGATTGGTCATCAACGCCCGACCAATTGCAAGCATTTGTTGCTCTCCACCGGAAAGCGTATTGGCATATTGACCCAGCCGTTCGGCAAGCCTTGGGAAAAGCTTGGAAATAGAATCTATATCCCACTCACCTGGCTTGGCAGCAGCAATCAGGTTTTCTTCCACTGTCAGATTGGGAAAACATCTCCGCCCTTCAGGAACAAGACCAATACCCAATTGCGCCACTTTATGAATGGGCAGTCTAAGAATATCGGCTCCTTCAAACCGGATATTTCCAGAGTGCGGCTTTAATAGAGAACAGAGCGTGCGAATAGATGTGGTTTTTCCCATCCCGTTGCGCCCCATAAGTGCTACTGCTTCACCTTTCTGGATTTCGAGATTGACCCCGAAAAGTGCCTGAGAGGGGCCATACCACGCTGTCACATCGGTCATTGACACCAGTTCAGTCATCGGCTTCATCCCCTAGATAAGCTTCCCTTACGAGTGGATTAGCCCGTATTTCATCGGCAGTACCTGTTGCTATAATCGCGCCATAGACCAGAACGGATATCCGGTTCGCTAATTGAAAGACGGCATCCATATCATGCTCTACCAATAAAATCGGAGCCTGATATCGCAATCCATCGAGGTATTCCGTGAGCTGCTTTGACCCTTCCGGACCCATCCCTGCCATGGGTTCGTCCATCAAAAAGGCTTTGGGCTGCATAGCCAATGCTATCGCGATTTCAAGCTTTCTACGCTCGCCATGGGATAGATCGGATGTCTTCACATCTGCTTTTGCTTCTAACCCAACCTTCTCAAGGCTTTCTAGCGCAGGTTCGGTAAGAGATGTTTCGGACATGACTGGTTTGAAAAACCGAAAGACCTGACCGCTTCTCGCCTGAATAGCCAACATAACATTGTGTAAAGCGGAAACTTCCAGAGCAAGCGAAGAAATCTGAAACGTTCTCGCCATACCGAGTTTCGCGCGAGAAGGGGCGTTCAGGCGATCCACAACAATTCCATCGAAGGAAACACTACCCGAGTCTTGTGGTAATTCCCCGACGATCTGTTTGATCAGCGTTGATTTGCCAGCGCCATTTGGACCAATCAGGGCATGAATCTCGCCGGGAACCAGATCAAGCGACACATTGTCTGTGGCTTGAAGACTGCCGAAGCGTTTGGACACACCATCCACTTTGAGAATTGCTTCAGACATTGCCTCGCCCACCTGCAAGAATACCAACAATCCCACCCCGTGCGAACAACACCACCAGCAACAGCAGCAAGCCCAGCAGGAACTGCCAGAATTCAGTGACACCACCAAGGTTATGTTCGAGGATGATAAACAGTGCCGCACCGGCAAGCGGTCCACATAGCCTTCCCACACCGCCTAGAATGACGAATACCATGATCTCACCGGATGTTTGCCAGGAAAGCATGGATGGGCTGACAAACCGATTGAGATCTGCGTAAAGCGCGCCAGCAAGTCCGGTTATCATGGCCGAGATTACAAATGCCGTTAAGCGTACGCGAAAAGGTGCAATCCCTGTGCTTGCAAGCCGCAAAGTATTCTGGCGTGCCACATTGAGTGCCAGACCAAATCGGGAATGAATGAGCGCCCAGGAAAATCCAACCCCGATTAACAAAAGCGCATAACAAATCGCAAAGAAACTGATTGGATCCAGCGTGTTAAGTCCTGGAAACTCGTTTCGCACATAAATCGAGAGGCCATCCTCACCTCCATAAGCCGGCCAGGAGATCGCAAAATAGAAAATCATTTGAGCAAAAGCCAAAGTGATCATGATGAAATACACACCACCGGTCCGCAAACTCAATGTGCCAATGATCAACGCAGCAAAAAAGGTAACAACTATCGCTACGAGCCATATGACAGGCATGCTGGTGGTGCCAGAAAACTCAAATGGCCAGTTAAACATGGGTTCGAAATTGAGTGCATGGCTTGCCAGGATCCCTGCCGCATATCCCCCAAGGCCAAAAAAGGCAGCGTGGCCGAACGAGACTAAGCCGCCAAAGCCGAGAGCGATGTTCAAGCCCACACCAGCAAGCGCAAATATGGCAACTTTGGTGGAAAGGCTGATGATAAAGGGTTCATCCGAAAACATTGCAATGATCGGCACCACTAACAGGCCAATAAGCAAAATCAGATTGATGTGGTTCTCTCTAAACATGTCAGGTATTTCCACCAAACAGTCCGGTAGGCCGAACCACCAGAATAGCTGCCATCAGGATATAAATGAGCATAGAAGCAATAGCCGAACCAATTGCCGTGGCATCGGACGCATTCATAAACGATGCAAACCCGATTGGTAAGAGAAAGCGCCCAAGCGTATCCGTCACACCAACCAGAATTGCACCATAGAGTGAACCCTTGATAGAACCTAA
>CAWUJF010000254.1:0-5378 GCA_963922405.1 uncultured Hyphomicrobiales bacterium
TCGAGCATGGACGAAGTCATTACATTTCGTTCGAGAGTTCATGCTGCAGACGCCTTAAACTTTGCATCCGTAGTTGTGGACACAGGTGACGAAAAACGCGTTCTCCCGTCACGCGACGGTGTTTATATCAAGAACCGCTTCAAGACGGCTCTTGGACAGGAAATTACCTAAGTTTCAATAGATTACTGAAGTGACGAAGTAGTCTCAGAAAGCTGCAAGTAGGCTTCTGTACGTTCCTCAGGATGCGCCAGTGAGAATGCTTCATCGTGAAGCTGTCTGATCCATTCCTGGTCATTGGTTTGAGAACGGCGCAACGCATTACCAAGCATTACGAGTCCCCTCACCCTGTCGCGCTTGATATGCTCTCCTTCAAAGATGGCAAAGCCAAGAAGTGCTTCAGCGCCTATATGGCCTTTTTCATAGGCTAGGCCCAGATTACGAATACCCTGGCGGGCCTGACCAAATCCCTTGTCATTTTCAATTTGCATTCTTCCAAGTTTGAACTGAGCGTCTGGATGCCTGAAAACCATGGCTGCTGTGGTGTACATGATACGTGCAGCGGTTTCATCCGGCCGGATTGAGGAATTGTTGATGCCTTTTATGTGGTAATCACCGAGCTCAACGAATGCGTCTGCGGCAAACTGCCAATTTGGTGAGTTTGGTCTGGCATTGGAATACTGAGCAGCAATCCTTTTAAACATGTTGAATGCTGCTAGTTGATCCTGCTCAACACCATCACCCGTCTGATAAATTCGTGCAAGCTTCCATTGGGCGGCGGAATTGCCGTTGTCGGCAGCATATTTCAATACTTGTATGGCCTCTTCTTTCTTTCCATCTTTGCGGAAATCAAAGAAGAACTGAAAGACCTCTGTTGATTTGGAGTCTTCTTTCAGGATTTGTGATGCGTCGAATGCGTGTCCAGGTTGTGAAAGCAGGACACCAGACACGAACATAATCGCTATCGAGTTTATTATCCTAAATGTCTGCATAACAGATCTTTTCTTTCTCTCCGCCCGGATGTGTCACGGCACCATGTTTGGCCGATCCAACAGTTTGTGCATATTTCCAAATCACGCCTGACTGGTAATCAGTTTCACGCGGTTTCCATTCAGCTCTACGGCTTTGGATTTCTTCTTCGCTCAAACAATGATTTAGCGATCCCTTTTCGGCATCGATTTCAATAATGTCTCCGTCTTGCAGCAAACCGATTGGTCCGCCTACTGCTGCTTCAGGGCCCACATGACCAATACAAAAGCCACGTGTCGCGCCTGAGAAACGGCCGTCTGTAATGAGTGCCACTTTGTCACCCATGCCCTGTCCATATAATGCTGCCGTTGTAGACAGCATTTCGCGCATTCCAGGTCCACCTTTTGGTCCCTCATAGCGAATTACCAGGACTTCTCCGACCTTGTATTGTCGATTGGTTACTGCCTCAAAACACTCTTCTTCAGAATCAAAGCAACGTGCGGGACCTTTGAACTTGAGATTTAACATACCTGCAACTTTTACGATCGCGCCTTCTTCAGCCAAGTTACCCTTCAGCCCCACAACCCCGCCGTTTGGAGTTATTGGTTCATTGGCCGGGCGGACCACGTCTTGTTTATCGTTCCAGGTAACATGCTCCATGTTTTCGGCGATAGTACGGCCGGTTACCGTCACACAATCGCCATGAAGATAACCGTGCTCCAGCATTGTCTTCATAAGCAATGGAATGCCACCAGCTTCAAACATATCCTTGGCAACGTATTTCCCGCCTGGTTTCAGGTCTGCGATATAAGGCGTACGGGCAAAAACTTCTGCGACATCAAACAGATCGAAGTCTATACCGCATTCATGCGCGATGGCGGGTAAGTGCAATGCTGCGTTTGTCGAGCCGCCGGAAGCTGAAACAACCGCAGCTGCGTTTTCAAGAGATTTGCGTGTAACGATGTCACGAGGCCGGATATTTCTGGCCAAAAGTTCCATCACAATTTCACCAGCTGCGTAAGAAAACTTGTCCCGAATCTCGTAGGGTGCCGGTGCACCACAAGAATATGGCAGTGCCAGACCAATTGCCTCGGCTACTGTAGCCATCGTGTTTGCAGTGAACTGCGCGCCGCAGGAACCTGCTGATGGACACGCCAATTCTTCAATTTCCTGGAGATCATCATCAGAGATGTCACCGACAGAATGCTGCCCCACAGCTTCGAATACATCCTGTATCGTGATCTGTCTGCCGCGATAACTGCCTGGCAAAATTGATCCGCCATAAATGAATACTGACGGTACATTCAAACGAACCATAGACATCATCATGCCGGGTAGTGACTTGTCACAACCCGCAAGACCAACGAGCGCGTCATAACAGTGTCCGCGCATGGTCAATTCAACTGAGTCTGCAATCACATCACGGGATATCAGGGATGCTTTCATGCCCTGGTGACCCATGGCAATACCATCGGTAACAGTAATTGTGCAGAATTCTCTCGGTGTGCCATTGGCAGAAGCAACACCTTTCTTGACCACCTGTGCCTGGCGCATCAGTGAGATGTTACAAGGGGCCGCTTCATTCCAACAACTGGCCACGCCGACAAGAGGCTGGTCTATTTCGCTTTTTGAAAGTCCCATGGCATACAAAAAAGAACGGTGAGGTGCCCGTGTGGGACCAACCGTTGTATGCCTAGATGGCATTTTGCTCTTATCGAATACCCGCTTATCCATCGAAATTTCTTGAAACCCGTGCCGTATGCGAATCTGCACCCCTATTCATGCACAAACACATTCACTTTAGTGTGCAATCCATCACAAATCGTAAATTTCGATGGCGCTGAATTATGTTTTATTAGGGGCAGACTCTGCCTCAAGACTATAAAACATATTAGTATGAAATGCTGTTGCAAAACTGTCACGTTTTTGATTTCCTTTTGATGGATCGGAGGAGAGTTATGGCTGAAGAAAACTTCTTTGAAATTGCCTATTCCATCAAGGACACTGATGAAGCCCGTGCCATGTATGACCGATGGGCAAAAGTTTATGACCGAGACCTTACAGATGGAGAATATCAACAGCCGAAACGATGTGCTGATGCTCTTTCATTAGTGTTGGATGACAAGCAGGCAACTGTTCTGGATGTGGGCTGTGGTACCGGGCTATCTGGTCTCGCTCTGCAGCAAGCTGGTTACGCCAAAGTTGATGGATGCGATTTATCAGAAGGAATGTTGGAAAAGGCGGCCGAGCTTGATCTTTACAATCGATTGTTCGCTTGTGATTTGAACCATCCACCCATTGACGCAAATAATGGCGCTTATGATGCGGTCACTGCAGTTGGGGTATTTTCATTCGGCCACATATCTGCCGATGCGGTTGACGAGCTTCTCAGAGTGGTTGTTCCCAACGGAATAATCATTATAGGCCTGAATGATCATTTTTATGAAGAAGGATCGCTGGTTTCGAAACTAGAAGCCCTATCTTCAATGGGCGCGATAGAAATCCTATCCCGGGAGCATGGCGAACATATTCCTGCCAATGACCTCAAGGGTTGGGTCCTAACCCTGAAGAAAAAATAAAAGCCCCGGTAAATATACCGAGGCTTCGTTCGCTTCCCTATGAGGATATATTAGAAGCGTAATTTTGCTCCTGCTGAAAACGCTGCCACAAAGTCTTCACCGAATTCGTAGATAACAGCGTTAGCTGGATCAGTCGTACCCGCACCGGATGATATGCCAGCTTCTGATAGGCCAATGCCTCCGCCGATGCGTACTTCAAAGCGTTCGTTTTCCTTGAAAGACAAACCACCGGCCAGCGTCCATGTATCGGTTTGACCACCAGTAGTGGTAGCAGTTCCCCTGTCCCATGTGAGAGACACAAGGCCTGAAAGGTTTTCCGAAAGTTGTCTCCCGATACCTCCAGTTACCGTGTAACCGTCTTCATACAATGGTTCGAAAGCAAGTGATGTCGGCACAGCGACAGCGCCTCCAGCAGCTGCAACAGTTGCCGTTACACCACCTTGAATGGGTATACTCTGCAAGCGGCTCCAGTCTTGCCATTTAAAGTTTGCAAATGCGAGCGTGCCCTCTGCAATGCCTGTTTGCAGTTTGACTTCAACGGATTGAGGAATTTCAGTTGTAAGCGAGATAGGTACCACTGCGTTCGCGTTAGTGGTGGCAACACCAAAACCGGTGTTATCTTGCACACCAGACAACTCATAGTCATAGGCCGAATTGTAAATTGCCACGGCCCGTAATGCTATTGCCGGGATTTCAAATGAAGCACCCACGCGATATCCAACAGCATCACCAGATACTGTGAAAGTCCCCAGGCCAGCTGTATTTGTTACTGTTGCAAGCGGTGCTGGAACGCCGCCTGCTGCCGCACCCCCTTGAACCACTGCTTGTACCGCTCCACCATCTGCAAGAGTTGGGATCCCTGCTGCAGCAAAATCTAGAAAGCTCTGACGAGACAGGAAGCCATCAAATTCCTGATAAGACACACCACCGATTATTCTGAACTGGCTCTCGCCAAGGCTTGTCTCAGGTCCAGCAAAGCCAACTGAACAAGTAGCACCATAGTCTTCGGTATCGATGAAAAACTCAACCGAGCTGGCCGATAATGCATTCCCGGTCCCGTTGTTGCTATCAGCTCCAAATGGCTCTGAATATGAGAAAAGACAGTCTACATTCTCAGTAAAGCTGTGTTTGTATCCAAGCCGAGGAACAAAAAAGTCACCATCCGCTTCAACTTCACCAGTTGAGAGAGGTGCTACAACCCCGCCACCCAATGCACCTACAACGGGAGCTGCCACGTTTATTGTACGTTGAATGTTTCTGGAAGAACGTTGAGGTGTTACGAATGTGACGCTTGCGTCTGCTGTGGAAGTTTCATTGTCAAACAGTTGATCAATATTGACACCACCACGGTCGAAACCACCTGCCAATGCTGTTGTTGAAATAAGTGAAGAAGTGAAGAATGCCAAAACGGCACCCTTCGAAAGGATATTACGCCCCATGTTATCAACCCTCCAAGGTTATAAGTAATCGATAACAGGACTAGCAAGAATGTTTTTTTGAGTCTTTATCCGGTGTTCACGATTTCATCACAAATCGGTAACAATTTATCTAACGTTAACGTAAAAGTACAAAATGTTGCGAAACTGCAACATAATTCATACCAGGTGATCCCAAAACAAGTCGGACATCAAGCTGACCAAATTGTTGTCAGGACGTAAAGGTCCACCATTCAGTCCCTTCTTTTATCCGGCAATTCGCTCAAAGGCAGTGCGCACACGTTCAATCTGCTGATTGTAATCCGAGAGCTTTTCCCGCTCTTCCTGAACGATTTTCTCAGGAGCGTTTGCAACAAACTTTTCATTTCCGAGTTTGCCCTCAAGGCGTTTAATTTCG